>WLKR01000018.1 GCA_009701115.1 Actinomycetota bacterium
GCCGAAGATGACAGTTGGGCTACTTGTTTTTGGGGCAACTTTCGTCACGAAGCCGAGATCTTGTCGCTGGCCGGAGTCGCCGCACCGTGGCGCCTGTTCGGCAGCATCTTGATCGGACGTCCTGACGGCAACGACGTGCGCTCGCCATCGCTTAATCGCGATGTGCCGTCACGCACATCGCGTGTTCTACGACTGTCGTGAGCGCGTAATCAGATACTGCAGCAGGGTGCGAGCACCGAAGGCCGTCGCACCTCGTTGGTAGTACCCACGAGTACTGTCGGCTCGACTCGGTCCGGCAATATCGAGGTGAGCCCACGCAACACCATTTGTAAAGTTGCGAAGAAAGAGCGCGGCAACAATGGCGCCCGCGTTACCAGGCTTGCCGAGGTTCTTGAGATCGGCCACGTCGGACTCGAGCTGCGGCTCGTAGCCATCAACGAGTGGAAGTTGCCAGAAGGGTTCGCCGGTTTCAGCGCTTGCCGCCAAGAGACTCGCAGCCAGCACGTCATCGGAGGCGAAGAGAGCACCCATGTCTTCACCGAGTGCCATTACTTGTGCGCCGGTCAATGTGGCGATGTCAATAATTGCGTCCGGTTCGCGTTCCGCGGCCAGGCTCAGGCCGTCGGCCAAGATCAGGCGACCTTCGGCGTCGGGGTTAATAACTTCGACCGTCTTGCCGTTGCGGATCTTGAGCACATCGCCCGGTCGCATGGCTGCCCCGCCGGTCATATTTTCCGTGAGCGGTGCAATGGCCGTTATGCGGATCGGAAGTGCCATTTCGGCCGCCGTTGCCAGCACGGAGATGACGATGGCCGCGCCGGACATGTCGGTCTTCATCGTGGCCATTCCCGCGGCCGTCTTGAGCCAGAGGCCGCCGGTGTCAAACGTCACGCCCTTGCCGACGAGCACGATGTGAGGGGCATCGGGGTGATCGGCGGGTGCATACATGGCCTGGACCAGTCGAGCCGGCTGGGCCGAGCCGAGATTCACGCCCTGCAGTCCCCCGAGGCGCTCTTCGGCAATCTTGGAGTCCTTCCAGATTTCGATATCAATGTAGGGGATTCCCTCGAGTCGTTCGATGGCGAAATTAGCGAACGACTTCGGGTGGAGGTCAATAGCCGGCATGTCAATGAGATGCTTAGCCCAGTTCACACCACTCGCCACCAGCGAACCAAGGCGCACGCCTTCGGTGGCGCCGGCCGTTAACGCTTGTACGTCCGGACCGACCACGATGATGCCAATCGGCGAACTCTCGGGGCCACCCTTATAGGAGTAACTGGCCAGCGTGGCCCCTTCAACCAGCGCTTGGGCGATGTTGCTCACTGGGCCCGTAGGGGAAATGGAGAGAATCATGGCGGTGGGCACCTTGGGAGTTGCCTTAGCAACCACTGCGCCAATCTGTCGCCACTGCTCGAGCGAGGTACTGGCACCGTTAGTGACGATAAGCGTCACGGACGTTCCATCAACGTTACGGAAGGTGACCGACGAGCCCAACTTCGCGCGCAAACCCTGGTGTTCGCACCATTCCGAGGAGATCTCTGAAGGCAGGGTGACACCGTTGACGGTTGCCGGCACGCCAGCGGCCACACTCAGCGAACCGTCAGCGACCACGAGGGGAATGACCACAGAGGTGAAGCTTGCGAGTTCACTCATTGGAGTTACTGAAACGACACGGGCCATGCGTATTTCCCTCTTTCGATTACTCCGCGGCGCGAGCCGTTGGGTGATTTGGTCCTTCCGCATAACGGGCCAAGGTCCAAATCAAGTCACTTAAGCGGTTCAAGTACGAAATCACGTGCGAGTCGGGCAGCGGATAGGTGACCGCGATGCGTTCCGCCCGACGTACCACGGTGCGGGCAACGTCCAAGGAGGCCGAAGCCTGGTTCGCTCCGGGGACAATGAACTCCTTGGGCATTTCAATGAGGGCGCTGTAGGCATCAATCTGCACTTCAAGGTGCGAGACCATCTCGGAAGTCACCAACGACTTACCGGCAGTTAGTTTTGAGCGATTGTCGGGAAGGGTCGCCACCTCGGCCATGAGGACCCATAGGTCCCGCTCAATGTGGATCAGGACCTTGTTGAGCTCCGTGTCGGGACCCTGGAGTGCCCGGGCCCATCCAATGGCGGCTTGGGCTTCGTCGACGGCGCCGTTGACTTCAATCGGATCGGAACTTTTCGGAACGCGACCACCAAAGTAGAGGCCCGTAGTTCCATCATCACCGTCGCGGGTATAAATCTTCATCACCAAAGCGTACCGTCGCCCCCAATAGCTACCCCGCACCCGACGAGGTATTCCGAGGGTCACTAAGAGCCGAAACGGTAGCCTTGAGTCATCTCCATGACTACCCTGCCCCCTTTCAAGCGACCCAGTGCCAGCGACCCCTATCTCGCCGCACTGGCCCAGCGTGCCTTGATTTTTGACGGGGCCACGGGAACCAATCTCCAGTTGCAGAACCTCACCGCAGCCGACTTCGGCGGCGACGACCTCGAAGGTTGCAACGAACTTCTAGTCCTGACTCGACCCGACGCGATTGAGCGTCTTCACCGGTCATTTCTCGATGTGGGCGTTGACGTCATCGAGACCAACTCATTCGGCTCCTTCTCCTTAGTCCTAGCGGAATACGGCATAGCCGAAAAGGCCCACGAACTCGCAATTACCTCCGCCCAGATTGCTCGCCGCGTCGCCGACGAGTACTCCACCGCCAACTCACCGAAGTTTGTGGCCGGATCCATTGGGCCCGGAACGAAATTCCCCACGTTGGGGCAAATCTCGTACGACGAGCTCTCCGCCTCCTACGAAGAGCTGGCCTACGGACTTCTCGAAGGTGGCGTCGACCTCCTGCTCGTTGAGACCATGTTTGACCTCCTTTCTGGCAAGGCCGCCATCAACGCCTGTCACCGAGCGATGGCTCGCCACGGACGTATCGTGCCGATTCAGGCCCAAGTCACGATTGAGCTCACGGGTCGCATGCTGCCCGGTACCGAGATTGGCTCGGCGATCACCTCACTCCTCCCACTCGGTATTGATGTCCTGGGGCTGAACTGCGCCACCGGTCCCGTCGAGATGCACGAGCCTCTCCGCCAGCTTTCAGACACCGCACCCGTGCCCTTGGCCTGTCTGCCTAATGCTGGTCTGCCGAGCGTGGTGGACGGCAAGATGCACTACGACCTCACGCCTGATGGTCTGGCCGAACACCTCGCCCGATTCGTGGCCGATTACGGCGTCGCCGCCGTGGGGGGATGCTGTGGCACCACCCCCGAACACCTCGCCCGAGTCGTTGAAGAAGTTGGCAAGGTCACCCGCGCCGAGCGCAATCCCGTCTTTGAACCTTCCGTCTCGTCGATTTACTCCTCGACCTCGTACCACCAAGATCGGTCGGTTCTCTTGGTAGGTGAGCGCACCAACGCCAACGGTTCCAAGAAGTTCCGGGAGGCCATGCTCGATGGCGATTGGGACACCTGCGTCGACATGGCCCGTGATCAGATCAAGGAAGGCGCCCACATCTTGGACGTCTGCGTGGACTACACGGGCGCTGACGGTATTGCGGATATGGATGCACTTATGTCTCGCCTCGCCACTCAGGCCTCCGTCCCGATCATGGTGGACACCACTGAAATCGCGACGGCGCGTGCCGCATTGACCTGGCTCGGTGGCAAGGCGATCTTGAACTCCGTCAACCTCGAAGAGGGCGAAGGCCCCGGCACCCGTTTGGACGGCTTTTTGTCACTGGCGGCTGAGTTCGGTTCTGCCGTAGTGGCCACCTGCATTGACGAAGTCGGCCAAGCCCGCACCGCGGAGTGGAAGGTTCGAGCCGCCACGAACATCACCAACCTCGCCGTTGAGAAGTATGGACTCGACCCACGAGATATTTTGATCGACCCTCTCGCACTTCCCCTCTCGACGGGAATGGAAGAGTCTCGCCGTGACGGCATTGAGACTCTCGAAGCGATTCGACGGATCAAGGCTGAACTCCCGGGGGTTCAAACCATCCTGGGACTCTCGAACATCTCCTTTGGACTAAACCCGGCCGCCCGCCAGGCACTCAACTCGGTCTTTTTACACGAAGCGTCAGAAGCGGGCCTCGACTCCGCCATCGTTCACGCGTCGAAGATCGTCCCCTTGGCCCGCATTGACGATGCGGTGCGAACGGCCTGCCTAGACCTCATCTACGACCGCCGCACGGAAGAGTACGACCCCCTGCGCAAGTTGATCGACCTCTTTGAGGGCGTCAAAGTTACTGATACCTCCAAGAGCAACCTTGACGACCTACCCCTGCGCGACCGCTTGCGTCGTCGCATCATCGACGGCGTGCGCACCGGACTCGAAGCGGACCTCAACGCGGCGATGGACGAGGGAATAAAGCCGCTTGAGATTGTTAATGACATCCTGCTTGACGGCATGAAGGAAGTCGGCGAGCTCTTCGCTACAGGAGAGATGCAACTCCCCTTCGTGCTGCAGAGCGCAGAAACCATGAAGTCCGCCGTGGCGCACCTCGAACCGTTTATGGAAAAGTCCGACCAGGGCGGTCGCGGCAAAGTCGTCTTGGCCACCGTCAAGGGTGACGTCCACGATATTGGCAAGAACTTGGTCGACATCATCTTGACCAACAACGGCTACGAAGTCATCAACTTGGGTATCAAGGTCGGCATCAACGAAATGTTGGCTGCGGTCGATGAGCACAAGGCTGACGCCTTGGGTATGAGTGGCCTCCTCGTGAAGTCGACGCTCATCATGCGCGAGAACCTGCAAGTGATGAACGAGCTGGGTTACTCAGATCTGCCCGTGCTTTTGGGCGGCGCTGCCCTTACTCGTACCTATGTCGAGCGCGACCTTCGAGAGATCTATAACGGTCGACTCTTCTACGGCAAGGATGCCTTTGAGGGACTACGCGTTCTTGACCGTTTGGGAGAACTCAAGAAGACCAATGAAGTCGACGACCTCTTTGGTCGCGAGATCTCCGAGCGTAAGGTTCCCCGTCGCAGCCGTGACGGCATGGCTCCAAAGCCCGAGGGCTTGCCACCCCGTAGCCCCGACGTTGCGGATAACAATGAACTCTTCACGCCCCCGTTCCTCGGATCACGGGTGGCCAAGGGCATGTCCATCGATGAGATTTCAGAGTTCCTGAACCTCACGGCCCTCTTTCGCAACCAGTGGGGCTTTCGCCCCGAAGGCGACGAAGATGACAACGCCTTCAAGACCCGCGTGCGAGCCACCTTGCGCGAGCAGCTCGCGATTGCTAAGGCCGAGAATCTGCTCAACCCTCAGGTTGTATGGGGACACTTCCCCGTCGCGGCCGATGGCGATGACCTCGTGGTCTTTACTGACGACACACGGACGACCGAGCAGACCCGCTTTGTATTCCCACGCCAGCACAAAGAACCATTCATGTGCATCTCAGACTTCTTCCGCTCCGTTCAGAGTGGTGACAAGGACTACGCCAGCTTCATGCTGGTAACCATGGGCTCACGCGTCAGTGAACGCTGTCAAGAACTCTTTGCCGAGGACCGCTACACGGACTATCTCATGCTGCACGGTCTCGGCGTAGAAATGGCCGAAGCACTCGCCGAACTCTGGCACAAGCGCATTCGCGAAGAATTGGGTTTTGTTGATCAGGACGGACCCACGCTCACTGGTCTTTTCCGTCAGCAGTATCGAGGTGGCCGCTACTCGTGGGGCTACCCCGCGTGCCCCGACCTCACCGACAATGCCAAGGTCGCCGAGTTACTTGGTGCGGGACGAATTGGTGTTGAGGTCTCGGAAGGTTTCCAGCTCCACCCCGAGCAAACAACCGACGCCATTATCTGCCATCACCCGCAGTCGAAGTACTTCGTTGCCTGATTGAACACAACTCATTCGCAGATTGAGTTGTGTAACAATTGTTCGGAAGACTCATCTTGAGGTCGCCAGGTTGCGCATTCATCCACGCCTCGAAAATGTTCTCAGGACATGTCCATCCTGGCATCGTCGTATTCCAAGATCGACTGCAGCAAGCTGAACGACAGGCTGAACGACAGGCTGAACGACAGGCGAGTGTTAGCATTTACCGCTATGCCACGTAAACGAATTACTTCGTGTTTGGCATTCGTAAGTTTTGCGTTGATCATCCTGTTTTCAGCTGAAAGTCACGCCACGGCCACCACTACCACTCAACCCACGCCACTGGCACAGGTAAGGGCACTGCTGACAAATGGTATTCAAGCCACGAAGGCACCGGGGGTAATGATTCCTCCAGTGAGCAGCTGGGCCACATCAAGTCTGCAAACGGGTCCAACCAACCTGTGCTGGACACAACTCAAGAGCTCCACGACTACTCCAACGTGCGAATTTGGCAATACCTCGAGCACGAAAGTGGTCGCTCTCGTCGGCGACTCACAACTCTGGATGTGGGTTCCAGGGTTTGATCTTTGGGCCAAGCAAAAAGGTTGGAAGATTGTTGTCTTTTCCAAGGCCTCATGCCCACCATGGATTGACGCTCAGCAGGCGTATTACGACCACAGCCCATTTCCGGAGTGCGGTCAGTACCAAAAGTGGGCAAATGCAGCGATCAATGCCCTCCATCCGAAGCTCATCATTGCCGCGGGTCTGCAACCCCAATGGCCCAAGAGTTTCTGCACGAAGTGCACGCCAGCTCAAATTGATTCAATTTTCAGACAAGGCGTTAAATCATTCGTCACCGCAGTAGCCCCGTCTCACGCCCGAGTCGCAATGCTTGCCCCATCGGTGTCCTACTACTACGGCGCTGGGATTCAAGCCCCCAGCTGCGTGGTCAAAAACTTAAACAACCTGCACGTGTGCAACACCAAAAAAATTGCTCAACTGGGTTCGTACAAGTGGGGCCTCTCGTATTCAGCCCTGGCGATACCAAAGGGAACCTTCTGGATCGACACCCAGCAGCTTCTCTGCGTCAACGGCGTATGCCCAATGACGGCGGGTCAATATCTCATATACAAGGACAACGATCACGTCACCCGAGAGTGGGCGATAAAGAGTGCTCCTGCTCTGACGCAATTGCTTTCCGTCGTCTCAGCTGGGCTCTGAGCCTTACGTCTAATTTCAAAGACGAAATCTCGAGTGCTACCTCGGGGTCGAGATTGGCTTAGATCGGACTGGTCTTGGATGAAAAGAGTATAGAAATTCGTTCACCAGTCGCTGAGCGAAGAACCTCAAACTCTGAGGCACCGTCAGTGGCTTTACCTATAGGAAGCCACTGAAGTGCGCCACATTACGAAACCACGCTTGTCTTGGTTGTAGCAAGAGACGGTGTCCACCGCGAGATCGCATGTCAACGGGCCATCAATGACGCGCGTGCCCGCTTTGAGGAATCCCGTTCCGAGACCAGGATTCCCCAAGCAGCTGCCGCTGTCACAGAGCTTCCACGTTCCGTCCTCTTCCATATGGATGGAGCGATTTGTTGAAACGGACTGGCAGTACGCATACGTACCGAGCGCCGGGGAATGTGAGACTTCGCACTGCAAATCAGAGGCCGGGGCAAAGAATTCATAGGCATGCTCTGATCCGACACGTAGCTGGTGGGTCGGGTGAAAACTAGCTGGACGGGTTGTCATCATCGCGATAGCCCCACCAATCAAGACCGCGGCCAAGAGAAAGACGATGGACCGCGATCGGGACTTGGTGAAAAGGTTCATAGGCAGACAGTAACGGCTAGTGCCATTGTGCCCCTAGAGCACAATGGCACTTCGCTACAGAGTGACCGGGATCGGTCACTCTCGAGAATCAGCCCCCGTTACCGGCGGCTACGTACGTACGACAGGGCTGACCACGGTTGCTCCCGCAAGCCGGCTGACTGTCGGTGGCCGTGACCGTTGAAACAACCGGCAGAACGAGTGACGAGGCACCGAAGTAGATGGTGTTAGTCACTAAACCATTGGTCACCAAGCTGCCAAAAGCCCACGATGGACGGTCTCCACCCGGTGCGCTAATCGTGATTCGAATCTTCGATCCGGATCGGAAGGTGAAGGCAATCGGGTTGATGGGCACGCGCACATTAACTGCAGTTCCTGGCCTTAATGCCTGTGATTTGCTCGACGTGTAGATCGGAACTGGCGCAAACTGCGTCGAGGCCTTGGTATCAAAGGTGTGGTAACTGGCGCGGAGGAAACCGGAAGTTACGTACATCTCTTGGCCATTAGAGCGAACTTCCGACACGGTCACCTGGATGTCCGTATTGGTAGAAGTGGATGCCAGTCGAAGATTCAAGCTAGCCGGACCGACCACAGTCGTATTCTTAGTCAAGGGACTCGAGAGAAAACCCGCACCATCAGTGCCGGTCACGGCGGTCCAGTTGTAGTTCGGCTGTGCGGCCCAGGCGTTAAAGCTCGATCCAGCCGACGTCGCTGGGCGGGTGGAGGCGTCCGGCTTGTAGGTCGCACTACCTGACGTAGGAGCAGCGCCTAGAAGGGCACCACTCGCACCTAGGTAGTACGTAGTGGCCTTCGCATTTGTTGGTGGGAATGCGGTGAAGCCCGCCTCGTAGGCCGGTGAAAGTACACCGGCTCCGGCCGACGAGTTTCCATTGTCAAAGAGCACTCGGATGCGAGCATCCTTTTTGAATGCAGCGAGCGCACTGGCGTAACTCGACGATGACGTGAAGCGAACGGCAGGGAACGTGGCACCAGGCGTCGGCTGTGCCCCAGCCATGAAGAGATTGCCCAGCAACCCAATGGCGGTTGGCTTGCGCTTGCCAACGAAAAGGTTCAGGAACTCATGCCAACGAGTGAATATCGCGGGCGAGAAGGAGTCCACGTGGGTTCCGTTCTGCATGGTGACCCAGACGTCCTTGTTCTTCGAGAGTGCGTTAATAATCGCGGGCCACTGGGGTCCGGTCTGCTCGTCCTGAAGTCCACCGGCAAGAAAGACGGGAACCTTGATAGAGGCGGCCCACTTCTGAGGCGATCGAACGTCGTACAGCGATGGCGTCCGGTCATCGTGCAGAGCAAGAATTTGATTGACATCTTGCGCCTGTCCGTGGAACTTCTGGTTATCGGAACAGACGGTGTCACCAGTGTTGATTTGTGCTTGCGTCCAAGACTGGCCGAGCGGCGCAGGCTTGGCGTCATTGACGCGGTCCGCAATCCAACCGGCAGCAAAACCGGTGTTACGAATACCACCGGGCGATCCCGTGGCAAACAGGTCGTTGGTCGGGCTCATCGGGGCGATTGCAGCTAGGTGTGGTGGCTGGAGACCAGCCACGGCGAATTGACTGATACCCGAGTAGGAAATACCAATGAGACCAACCTGGTGATTCGACACCCACGACTCACGAGCGATTCGCTCGATGGCGTCATATCCGTCAGTGGCCAACGTGGGCCCAAAGAGGTCGTAGGCGCCGCCAGAGCAGCCCGATCCGCGTATCTGGAGCGACACCGTGGCGAAACCAACGCTGGGCCCAATCAATGCACCAAGTGCCGTTGAGGACGAAGGCAGGAGGGGGTCGTTGGAAGGGTGCCCGGGTCTGCCTAGATATGAATCAACGAGCGAGTGTGGGGCGGCTGTGTTGTAACCCGAGTATTCAATCAACGTGACGAAGGGACCGTTGGCGAGCGTCTTGCCGTCGGGGAGTCGGACGGTGGCGGCCAGTTGGATTCCGTCACGCATGGTGATGTAGTTAAGCCCTTGGTGGAGCGGAGCACCGGTGTAGAGGGAAGTCTTTGGCGCTTTGGTGTCGAGGACGGCAAAGGCCGGCTGGCTGACTCCGCCGACGGTGGCACGGTACCCAGCACCGGCAGCGACTTCGTGAAATACCAGCGCGCCGTGGTCATCGGTAATACCCGTGCCGATGGTGGCGTTCTTGGAGTTACGGAGCGTCACGGACACGCCAGCGGCGGCGGCGCCGCTCGACGATGTTGAGACGTAGACCGCGTTAACCGATCCGCGAACAGAGACAGTGATAGTGCTTGCCATTGAGGCGTGGGCTAGACCCAACGTCGCAATGAGTGTCAGAGCCATTGTTACGGCCAAACGTGAAAAATTCCTGGTACCCAACATTGATTCCCCCCGGGATGTAATTGTCAATGTCTAGCATCGATTGCTCGATAATAAGGCTCAGGCGTTTGTACGAATACTGACTGGTGCGGGGGCCGCCGCGGCCGCATCACGGGCGTGATAGCTCGAGCGCGTCAGGGGTGAACTTTGAACATAGGCCAGCCCGAAGGAGCGTCCGGCGACCGCCAGTTCCTCGAATTCGTGTGGTTCCCACCAGCGCGCCACTGGCAGATGCTTGGTCGTGGGCCGCAAATACTGGCCAATCGTGGCGATTTGGACCCCAACTGCGGCAAGGTCCGCCAGAGTCTCTTCGACTTCGTCGCGACGCTCCCCAAGTCCCACCATCAGGCCGGACTTGGTGGTGAGGCCCGCTGCACGGCCACGAGCCAGGATGGTCAAACTCCGAAGATAGCCAGCCGACGGGCGTACCGCGTACTGAAGGCGGGCCACGGTCTCGATGTTGTGATTCAAGACATCGGGCCGGGCATCCAGAATGAGCTGGAGGGAAGCCATATCACCCTTGACGTCACTGATCAGGACTTCAACTTGCGTGTCAGGCTTGCGCTCGCGAATGGCGCGAATGGTCTCGGCAATCGCGCCGGCGCCACCATCTTCAAGGTCGTCACGAGCAACACACGTGATGACGGCGTGGGAAAGATTCAGCCGGACCACGGCCTCAGCCACACGGGCCGGTTCGGTGGCGTCGAGCGGCATTGGCTTACGGGTGTCGATGAGACAGAAACCACAGGCTCGAGTGCACCGCTCACCATTGACCATGAAGGTGGCCGTGCCGTCCTGCCAGCACTCGAAAATATTCGGGCAGCCCGCCTCTTCGCACACGGTCACCAGTCGTAAGTCCTCGGTTAGTTTGCGCAGCGAGTTGAACTCGTCACCCATGTGGGCGGGGATTCTCAGCCACTCCGGCTTGCGGGCTGCAATATCGAGACCCTGATCGGGGTCGACACCGGCCTTACGTAGGCGGCGAATCAGTGGCCGTTCATTGCTCATCGTGGCGGCCGAACGGTCCACGGAGGCCACGCTCATCGTTCCGCCAAGGGCGTCGGCAACAGATTCGGCAATCGCATCTTCCGCCTCTTTAAACCCAACGGTGAGCCCGAGGCTCTGCAGCGAGCCCACCGGATACTCCGTGACCCCGCAGGGCACGATGGCGGTAAAGGCTTCGAGGTCAACGTTGACGTTGAGCGCAATGCCATGAAGTGTTCGGCGACGCCCGGTGGTATCTCGTTCCGTACGAACGCCGACTTGACCAATCTTGACTGGTGCTGTGTCCAGGTGGGCCCAGATCCCAGGAAAACCTTCGAATCGTCCGACGAGCCCTAGCACCCCTTGTTCATCGAGAGTCTTGACAGCATCGATTACGCCATCTTCGAGTCGTCCGACGTGAAGTCGGCCGGCCGAGGGATCATCGTCAACCGTGACAATCGCCCAGAGCACAACCTGTCCGGGACCGTGGTAGGTGACATCTCCTCCACGATCCGCGTCTACCACCGTCGCGGCGAGTGACTCCGGGTCGATGAGAAATGAATCATTACTCGCGCGCACCCCACGCGTATAGGTGGGTGGGTGTTCAAATACCAATAAGTAGTCGTCAGCGGCTTCCAGCAGGGCGTGCTGGAAGTCATTAACTTCAGCGAACGTCACGCGCCCGAGATGCCGACGACGGAGCATTAGCGTTCCGCGTTGACGTCGATTGCAGCCAGTAGTTCACCGACGCGTTCGAGATACTTGGCCGCCGAAACCGGGTCCGCGACTCGGTGATCGAATGAAAGACCCAGGACCAAACGCCTTCCCGGTTCGACGATTTCGA
>WLKR01000180.1 GCA_009701115.1 Actinomycetota bacterium
CCGGTGCTGGAGACGGGCACCCCGACCCACACAATTTGCGCGCCGTAGCGATGCACGATGTTGGCGATCTGCCGGATACGAGCTTGGTACGCCGCCTGCCAGGGCAACGTGAGCAGTGGCACGGAACGACCGTTGGTGTATATCGGTGAGTGATCATTCGCACCAACACAGACCACCACCACATCGGGATGCCAGCGGCTTAAGTAGTTCGTGAGGTGAGCGGGCCAGTTATAAAACGAGTCGTGCACCAGACCCGTGGAGATGACTCCGCGAGAAACAAGGGCGACTGCCTTTTGATTAGCAAATTCGCGAGTGAGGCCAATGCCTAAGTCGAGCCCCACTGAATCTCCAATTGCCAAAATCGTGCAGCGATTGGGTTGAGCCGGTGCCGAGGGTGGATCGGTCGGTGCCAACTGGAGTGCTGGACGTAAGAGACAGCGCGAGGGGGCGGTGGTTGCCGCTCGAACCGACGAGTGGGGCTCGACCATGATCACGCTGAGCGCGATTAGAACGGCAGTGACGAGACAACGAGTTACACGACTCACATCTACCCCCCCACAAGAAATGTAGCGATTGCTTGGGCAATTTGTTGGGCGGCACGCTCTTGCCACGCGCTGTCCTGCATCAACCGAGCGTCACCACTATTACGCATATTGCCACACTCAACAAGAACCTTGGGGACCGTGGTGAGGTTGAGGCCGGCCAAGTCGCTGCGTGACTGAATTCCCTGCGACCCGAGATAGTCGCTGACGGGCATGACTGACGTAAACGAGCTCACCAATGTCTCTCCGAAATGTCGTGACGAGGCCACGACCGCACTGTTGGTGGAACTCGATACTGGAATCAAGACGGCAAAACCGTGACCGGCACTCGGTCCACCGTCCCCGTGGAGCGACAAGGCCACATCACCGTGCGCGTCATTACCGATCTTCGCCCGGGTGTTCACGCACGGTCCGACCGAGTCATTGTTACCCCGCGTCATTTCGACACTGGCTCCGCTGGCGAGCAAGATCTCTCGAACACGCTGGGCCAGTACGAAGGTAAACGTGGCTTCGGCGTAACCACTATTAGTTGCGGTCCCCGTGGTGTCACAAGCCTTCTGACCGCGACCGTCCGGGACAAGCTGATCAATGATCGACAAGTGTTCCCAGTTGCCCCCGTTGTGGCCCGGATCGATCACCACGATCTTCCCGTCGAGGGGACCCGACTGCGTCGGCGACGTGAAGACGGCCGTGGCCATGACGCCGGATGGAATGGTCGTCGTTGTAAAGAGTGACGTCGAGGTGCTCGAGGGCGGAACAGTAATGCTCGTGGACGTTGAATTACTAGGCGCCGGTGACGTTTGACGTTGGTGAATGACGTAGCCAACTTTGATCAAGAAAATTACGGCCAAGAATGCCAGGGCCGACTTGGAACGATGCACGGACTCACGGTAGTTCTCTGAACTCATCGGCGCTCGGAGTACGATTCGCCAACAACGGGGAAGGACAACCATGGCTATCCACAATCGCATCACCGAACTCCTGGGCATCGAAAAGCCAATCCTGCAGGCACCCATGGGCTGGATCGCGCGCAGCGCACTCGCCAGTGCCGTTTCTAATGCCGGCGGCCTAGGCATCATTGAAACTTCCTCGGGCGAGCTTGACAACGTTAAGCGTGAGATTGAACTCATGCGGGAACTCACCGACAAGCCCTTCGGCGTCAACATCGCCCAGGCCTTCGTGCGTGACCCCAACATCGTGGAGTTTGTCGTAGCGAACAACGTGAAGTTCGTAACCACTTCGGCGGGCGACCCCACCAAGTACACCTCGGCCCTCAAAGAAGCGGGGCTCACCGTCTTTCACGTTGTCCCCACCTTGAGTGCCGCCCTCAAGGCCGTAGACGCCGGCGTCGACGGCCTCGTAGTGGAGGGTGGCGAAGGTGGTGGCTTTAAGAATCCTCGCGACGTCTCCACCATGGTGCTGCTCCCACTCGTCTGTTCACACGTCAACGTTCCAGTCATTGCCGCTGGCGGCATCACCGATGGGGCATCCATGGCCGCGGCCTTCGCCCTCGGTGCCGAGGGAGTCCAGATGGGCACCCGCATGGTGGCGGCCGCTGAGTCACCCGTGCACCAGAACTGGAAGAACGCCATCGTCGAAGGAGCCGAGACGGACACCGTCTTTCTCAACCGTTTCTCGCGTCCAGCACTCCGCGCACTACGCACCGAGCGCACGACGCGCCTCGAACACGAAGACTCCGTCTCCATGATGGAGTTTGGCGCCGTGAAGGATCTCTACTTCGGGGGTGATTTAGAGGCCTCTATCGCCCTGGGCGGTCAGGTCATGGGTCGAATCACCGCGGTCGAGCCAGTGGCCACCATCTTGGACCGAACCATGCGCGAGTTTGACGACGTAATGCGCTCCCTGCACACCAAGTACGGCGCCTAGGGGAATCACAACGACTTCGCGAAGTATGCGAACATTGTCCGGTACCGAGGGGGCTCCGGATGAATATCGACTCAAATCCACAGAACACCGTGACGTTGCCGAGTGGGGCCCGCGCGCACCACGAACACGCTGCTCAGAACGACGTCATCAAAAAGAACTTCGAGGCGGTCCGGGCGGGCGTCTGGACGTTCGTCGGGAACGGCCTCTCTAACCAGACCTTTATTGAGGGACCCGGAGGCATCATCGCCATCGACTCGGGCGAGTCCATTGAAGAGATGCGCGCGGCTCTGCACGAACTGCGCATTCACACGCCTCGACCCATTGCCGCGGTTATCTACACGCACTTCCACTACATCGAAGGCACCAAAGCGATTTTGGAAGAGGGCAACCACGTCAACCCTCTCCCTATTTATGGACACGAGAAGATTGCTTACAACCGATCGCGCACCTCTTCGGAGATTTCACCGGCCTACGTTCGCGGACTCGTGGAGCAGTTCGCCATGATGATGCCGCTCGAGGGTCCCGACGCCACGGTCAATATCGGTCTGGGCTTCTACTACCGCAACCCCTCTCACGCGCCCTTTACTCCTGGGCACATCCCCGTCACCCAGACGTTGGCCGACGGCTCAACGACGACCATTGCCGGTCTGCGCGTCGAGGCCTACCACGCACCCAGCGATGCCGACGACTCCATAACGCTCTGGTTCCCCGAGCTCGGGACCTGTGTCCACAACCTCGTGTGGCCGACGCTCTTTAACATCTTCGCGATTCGTGGCGAGGAGTATCGCGATCCGCAGATCTTGATTCGAGGCATCGA
>WLKR01000181.1 GCA_009701115.1 Actinomycetota bacterium
GACGACGAAAAGGCTGGCGCCCGATCCGGCGTGGCCTCCAATATCGGTGAGCCCACTGCTACGAACACCGTTAAGGACTCAAAGGGCAATGTCGTGCAGTACGGCTCTGACGCCATTACGTACAAGTCGCCTTCGGCTGTCACGGGTAAGACCGCGGCCGAACTGCGAGCCATTGGTCGAGCCCTCTACATGCAGAACTGCTCGTCGTGCCACGGCGTCAAGGCTGACGGCGTATTGTCCCAGGGCAATCCCGAGGCCTACCCGAACTTGATTAATCTCGGCCCCGCGGTTATCGACTTTTGGATCTCCTCCGGACGTATGCCCGCAGCCGATCCCACAGCGATTCAGGCGCCCCGGAAGCCTTCCCGTTTGAGTCCGCTCCAGAGCTTGGCCATCGCCGAATGGGTTAACTCGCTGTCGAACGCCTACCCCTACGTACCAGTCGTCAATACGAACGACGCGAGTCGCGCTGAAGGTCTGAATCTCTTCGCGTTGAACTGTGCCGCCTGTCACACCATCACCGGTGGTGGTGACGCGCTGGCCGCCGGTACGTACGCCCCGACGTTGCAGGACTCGGACATCACGGCCACACAGATCGCCACGGCGATTCGAAGTGGTCCGGGCAACATGCCGAACTTCTCGAGCAGTCTGACTGACGCGCAAGTGGCAGACATTGTGAAGTACGTAAAAGTTGACATCCAGAACCCCAACAACATTGGTGGAATCGGTATGGGTGGACTTGGCCCAGTGGCCGAAGGATTTGTTGCACTCGCGTTGGGTATTGGTATTTTGGCCCTCGCCGCATTCTGGGTAGGAGACCGCCAGTGAGCACGAACGAAGAACACCGCACACCCGTCTCGCTTTCAAGCGTTTCGGAAAATGACCCCCGCATGCAGCCCGCGGCGAAAAACCCCGAGCGCGTTGAGCGATGGATTGCACTCCTTTTCGTCCTCGGCTTCGTCGGCTTCATCGGTTTCGGCTGGGCCTACTGGGTCGATGCCGCGCCGTGGATTCTCGGTAGCACGGTGGGTATCGCCTTTAGCCTCATTGGTATTGGTGTCGTCGCCTGGGGTAAGTACCTCATGCCAAAGGGCCCCTTCGTTGAAGAGCGCCACGACCTCCGCAGCACTGACGAAGAGCGTGACGCCTTCGCCGCCGCGATCATTCAGCGGGGTGGTGGCGTTGTCAAGCGTCGCCCCATGTTGGGTGCCCTGCTCGGTGGAGGACTTGGTGTCTTTGGAATAGTTGCACTGTTTCCCGTTCTGCGCAGCCTTGGGCCGTTGCCCGGTAAGACGCTGACGCGCACTGACTGGAAAAAGGGTTCCTATCTGGTCACCCAGGACGGTCGTCGCATTCACGTTGATGACTACAAAATTTCCGAAGTAGCCACCGTCTTCCCTGAAGGTTTTGAAGAGACGACGAATGGTCAAGCGGTGGACCAGACGATCATTATCCGTTTGGACACCGAAGACTTCACCACGAAGAAGGGTCGCGAGACCTGGGGTCCCGCGGGCTACGTCGCCTACTCGAAGCTCTGCAGTCACCTCGGCTGCCCCGTGGGTCTCTACGAGCAGCAGTTGCAGTTGCTCGTCTGCCCGTGTCACCAGTCGATGTTCGATGTCACCGTGGGTGCACAGCCGAACTTCGGTCCCGCTCCTCGTCCGTTGCCACAGCTCCCGCTGTTCATCGACAAGGACGGCTATCTCCGTAGTCAAAGTGACTACCTCGAACCCGTTGGCCCTGGATATTGGGAGCGCTCATGAGCGAAGTAAAGACGAAGCGGACTGCCAAGGCAGCCCGTGGCCCCTACGGCAACGTTGGCCACGCACTGAACGAGTTGGACGACCGCCTTGGTTCCGCCAAGGCGCGCAATTTCCTCGACAAGATCTTCCCCGACCACTGGTCCTTCATGCTGGGTGAGATTGCGCTCTATTCGTTCGTAATTATTTTGGTCACCGGAACATTCCTAACCCTGTACTACGTACCGAGTCAGACGGTCGTTACCTACCGCGGTTCCTACGCCCCGCTCTACGGCATCAAGGTGACACAGGCATTTGCCTCCTCAGTTGATCTGACGTTTGGCGTACGCGGCGGGCTTTTGATGCGCCAAATGCACCACTGGGCCTGCGACATCTTCATCGGTGCAATGGTCGTCCACATGGCCCGCGTGTTCTTCACTGGAGCCTTCCGTAAGCCTCGTGAGTTGAACTACTCAATCGGCACCACGTTGTTGACCTTGGGCATCGTGAACGGATTCCTGGGCTACTCGCTTCCCGACGACTTGGTCTCGGGTACTGGTCTTCGAATCGCCTATTCGATTTTGGAATCGGTCCCCGTCGTTGGTACGTATCTCGCCTTCTTTATCTTCGGCGGAAACTTCCCCGGTACCGCGGTGATTCCTCGATTCTTCATCCTCCACGTACTGCTGGTTCCCGGCATCATCATGGCGATGGTTGGGGCTCACTTGTTCTTGCTGGTGCGACAAAAGCACACGCAGTTCCCTGGGCCTGGTCGCACCGAAAAGAATGTGGTCGGCACCCCAATGTTCCCCGTGTTCATGGGCAAGACCACCGGCTATCTCTTCATCGTGACCGGTGTAACGGCGCTGCTGGGTGCATTCGTGCAGATCAACCCAATCTGGCTCTTCGGTCCGTACGACGCTGCGAAGATTTCCTACGCCGTGCAGCCTGACTGGTACATGGGTTTCTTGGACGGTGCCCTCCGTATTGCGCCGGCCTGGCAGACGAATAATTTCGGCCACACGATTCCCTGGGAAGTAACGTTCCCGGCGCTGATTCTGCCCGGCATCATCTTCGGAATTGCCTACGCCTGGCCCGCACTTGAGCGCAAGCTCACGGGTGACAAGGAACTGCACAACTTGCTGGACCGACCCAGCGAAGTGCCAGTTCGCACGGCGGCTGGTTCGGCCGTCCTGGCTCTGGTGATTTGGCTCTTCATCGCCAGCTCCACTGACGTCATCGCCAACTTCATGCACCTGTCTTTGAACAACGTTCTGTGGTTCATGAGGATCGCGACCTTTATCGTTCCCGTCTTGACGTACATCATCACGTTGAAGATTTGCCAAGAGATGCGTGATGCCGACGGATCGGGTCGTCGTAAGACGCCGAACCTGGTGACTCGTACATCCGAAGGTGAGTACGTCTCAACGGCCGCTCCGTACCACGAAGAAATGCAGCACCACGAAGAAGTAGCTGTTCCGGTGCCCACATTCTTGGTGAAAGA
>WLKR01000182.1 GCA_009701115.1 Actinomycetota bacterium
ATACGGGTGGCCTTCGCGACAGATTCAACAATTACGAGCGCACGCGCCATGGCCACCACCTTTCTCGGACTTTCAGAACATACAACGGACGCACGTTAACCGAGCGTGATACAAAAAAAATAGGGGCGGGCTTGCGCCCGCCCCTATTTGATAAATCGACTACTGGTCGGCCATTGATGCAGCGCCACGCTTGGAGAACAAGATGGCACCAATGACTACAACGGTCGAGACAATGGCGATGGAGTAACGCGTACCGCTGTTGTCCATGTTGGTAATAACCACGGGCAAAATCAACAGCGAGACCAGGTTCATCACCTTGATCAGTGGGTTCAACGCGGGACCAGCGGTGTCCTTGAAGGGGTCACCCACGGTGTCACCGATAACGGCGGCCTTGTGAACTTCAGAACCCTTACCGCCACCGAAGCCGTCTTCGACGTACTTCTTCGCGTTGTCCCATGCGCCACCGGAGTTGCTCAAGGTGTTGGCCATGAGCTGACCGGTGATGATCGAGACGGCCAAGAATCCACCGAGGGCCAAGTAACCGAGACCGAAGCCAACGGCAACGGGGGTCAAGATGGCCAGCAGAGCTGGCGTAGCGAGCTCGCGCTGCGAAGCAGTGGTGCAGATCGCAATGACCTTGCCGTACTCAGGCTTCTCGGAGTAGTCCATGATGCCGGGGTGCTCGCGGAACTGGCGGCGTACTTCCTCCACCACGGTTCCGGCCGTGCGGCCTACGGCGCGGATGGCCAGTGCTGAGAACAAGAAGGCCACCGAACCACCGATGAGGGCGGCGATGAAGGTCTTGGGGTCGGCGATGTTGATTGGAATCTGGCTGAACACGTCACCAACAACACCGGTCTGCTGACCGATGGTTTCGATGAAGGAAGCGAAGAGTGCCACGGCGGCGATAACGGCCGAACCGATAGCTACACCCTTGGTGATGGCCTTGGTCGTGTTACCAACGGCGTCGAGGCTGACGAGAACCTTCTCAACGTCACCTTCGAACTCACCGGCCATTTCGGCAATACCGGCCGAGTTGTCCGAAACGGGACCGAAGGAGTCTTCGGACACGATCATGCCGGCGGTCGACAAGAGGCCGATACCAATCAGCGAGACGTAGTAGAGAACCTGCTGCACGTCGCTACCACCAAGGGCAATCGCCGCGGCGAGAGCTGCGACGATAGACAGAGCGGCCCAGAAGGACGACTCGAGACCGAAGGCAATACCACTCAACACGGTGGTTGCGGGACCGGTCTTAGCCGACTCGGCGATTTCCTTCACTGGGGTCTTTTCGGTAGAGGTGAAGTACTCAGTGATGAAGGAAGCCAGGAGGGAGAGACCAACACCGGCGACAACGGCCAAGAAGACCTTGGTCGAGTGCACGTAGTAGTGGGCAACGAACCAGGTGGCACCGATGGTGAGGATCGAGCTCAACCACACACCGCGGTTAATGGGCTGTAACGCGTTGCGGTCCTTGGCGCGTGCCTTCACGAAGAAGATACCGACAATCGAAGCAATAACTCCGATGGCGGGAATGATCAGCGGGAAGAGAACGCTGGTCGAGCTGTGCGTCGCCGAGTAACCCAAGATGAGGGCGGCGATGATGGTGATGACGTAGGACTCAAAGAGGTCCGCCGCCATACCGGCGCAGTCACCGACGTTGTCACCTACGTTGTCAGCGATAGTTGCGGCGTTACGTGGGTCGTCTTCAGGGATTCCAGCTTCGACCTTGCCGACAAGGTCAGCACCGACGTCGGCGGCCTTGGTGAAGATTCCACCACCGACACGCATGAACAGAGCCAACAGCGAGGCACCGAAGGCGAAGCCGACGAGCACGGTGGTGGCGGAGTTCTGGAAGATGAGGAAGATACCGGCGGCGCCGACGAGGCCGAGGCCCACGCAGAGCAGACCAGTTACGGCACCGGTGCGGAAGGCGACCTTGAGTGCTTCGTCGGTACGGCCGGTGCGAACAGCGGCGGCGGCGGTACGAACGTTGCCTCGAACGGCGGTCGACATACCAATCAGACCGACGAGGCCCGAGAAGATGGCACCGACGAGGAAGCAGATCACGCGGTAGAGACCGTTGGCACCCTTGGTCATCTCCACCATGCCGTCAGGTCCAACAACCTCGGCACCGGTGAAGTAGATCAACGCGGCCAGTGGCACGACGATGATGGCGATGGTCTTGAACTGACGCGACAGGAACGCTTCGGCACCCTCTTGGATGGCCTTAGCGATTTCGCGCATCTTCTCGGAGCCTTGCTCAGCGGCGAGAACGCCCTTCATCAAGAACAGACCGACAAGAATGCCGATTACGCCAGCGGCGAGGACGAGGTACAACCATGTCTTATCAGTGGACGAGAGGGCGAAATCTTGATAGCCGCCCTCTGCCAGATGAAGTAGTGGATTCATGCTGGGTCGTTACTCCTTGGTAGGGGAACCGCGAAACGGTTCTTGTTGACCCAAAGTCGGGTCAAGCCGGTAAAAAACTAGTCCGAATCAATACAGAATCGGCGTATTTAGTCCTCGTCGGAGCTAGCGCCGGCCACAATCTCGTATTCGGGGTTCATAATCACCGCTTCACGGTTAAAAGAGGTCACAGTTCCCGAGACCAGCAGGCGAACGCCGCGCTCCAGACCCGGCACGAGGTCTCGGCCCTGGAAGACGAGTTTGATTGATCCGGTGGCGTCAGAGAGCAGACAGGACATCGACTGCCCGGTGGCACTCTTTTCGACCGTGATCGACTTCACTCGTCCCGCCAACTTCGCCTTCTGACGCAAGGTAACGGCACCAATCTCACCAGCGTGAGCTTCAGAGCGTCGAGTATCCAGGATCTCGTCGGCTTCCAGGTGGGACTCTTCGCGATGCCCACCACGAACCACAACGTCGGCCGACGGGGCGTCAACAGACTGGGCCGTGGGGGCTACCGTCTTCATGCGATAAGGAACGATGGTGGCGGCGGTGCGGGGCACGTGCATCACGGCCGAAGCAATCGTGTCGGCCGTCCGGTCGTGGAGCAGACGCTGGATGCGCGAGGTAAATCCACGGCGAGGCAAGATCACCATGGCGAAGACCTTGGGGTCACGAACCATGTCGGAAACGACTTCTAGAGCGGCGCGGTCAACCCGGCGGTCTTCGCACTCCATGATTTCAAGTGGAATCGAAGAAGAGGCCGACTCGCTACGGCCCCAACGCTCTTCGAGCTCCTTGGTGACCGCAGGGTCGAT
>WLKR01000183.1 GCA_009701115.1 Actinomycetota bacterium
CCGCGACACGGCCGATCGGCCAGCACCACGTCTACGTGAATTCCGTCGGCCAGAATCGACTCGAGAATCGTGCCTGATCCAGAGACCAAGACGGCGAGGCGAGGGCTGGCCACGCGCTTAGAGCGCTCGGACGATTTCGACCATCTTTTCGCCGGCCTCGGTGGGGTTCTGGCAGACGTGAACGCCAGCTGCGCGCAGCGCGTCCATCTTGGCCTGAGCCGTTCCCTTCGAGCCCGAGATGATGGCTCCAGCGTGACCCATCTTGCGTCCGGGAGGCGCGGTAACACCTGCGATGTAGGAAACGACGGGCTTGGTCATGTTGGCCTTGATCCACTCGGCCGCGTTCTCTTCTTCGCTTCCGCCGATTTCACCAATCATCATGACGGCCTTGGTTTCGGGGTCGTCATTAAAGGCCTTGAGGCAGTCAATGAAGTTGGTGCCGGGGACGGGGTCGCCACCGATACCGACGCAGGTGGTCTGACCGATGCCCTGCTGGCTCAACTCGTGGAGAGCCTGGTAGGTCAAGGTGCCGGAACGCGACACGATGCCGACGGGACCGCCGGGCAGTGCAATGTCACCGGAGGTAATGCCGATGTTGCACTTTCCGGGGCTGATGATGCCGGGGCAGTTCGGGCCGAGCAGGCGGACGTTGGGGAACTCCTGCTTCAAGCGGTTGTAAGTCACGGCCTCGTCCTGGGCGGGAATACCTTCGGTGATGCACACGATGAAGGTGATGCCACCTTCGGCGGCCTCCATGATGGCGGCGGCAGCAAACTTCGGCGGAACTGAAACGAAGGATGCGGTGGCGCCGGTGGCGTCAACGGCTTCCTTGACCGAGTTGAAGACGGGAATACCGTCGACGTCGGTGCCACCCTTGCCGGGCGTTACGCCGCCGACGACTTTGGTGCCGTAGTCACGGTTACGCAGGCCGTGGAAACGACCTTGACCTCCGGTGAGACCCTGGACAATGACTTTGGTGTTTTCGTCTACAAAAATGCTCATGGTTCTTCCTTAGGCGTTTGCCAAGCCAACGGCCTTGCGGGCAGCGTCGAGCATGGTCGGTTCGGTGATCAACTTGTCGTTCAGATGGGGCTGCAAAATGGCGCGACCCTCAACGGCGTTCGTACCGTCGAGGCGCAGCACGATGGGTGAGTTGATGGTCACCTTCTCGAGCGCGCCGAGGACACCCTTGGCTACTTCATCGACGCGGGTAATACCGCCGAAGATGTTGACGAAAATCGCCTTGACCTTGGGGTCGGCGTTGATGACTTCGAGGGCCGCAGCCATCACGTCAGCGTTAGCGCCACCACCGATGTCGAGGAAGTTAGCGGCCGTGCCGCCAACCTGGTTGACAACGTCGAGGGTGCTCATGGCCAGACCGGCGCCATTGGCAATGATGCCGACGGTGCCATCAAGACCGATGTAGTTGAGGCCCTTTTCCTTGGCCATCTTTTCGCGGGGGTCTTCGGTCTCATTAACGCGGAAGGCCTCCCACTCGGGGTGACGGTACGAAGCGTTCTCGTCCAAGGTGACCTTGGCGTCGAGGGCGTGCACGTTGCCCTGTGGCGTCAAGATCAACGGATTGATCTCGGCGAGGTCGCAGTCACCTTCGGTGTAGCAACGGTAGAGCTTGATGAGCAGCTCGGCGGCCTGAGCCTGAGCCTCTTCGTCGAGCTTGGCGTCCTTGACCCACTGCTGAGCGGTCGCGAGGTCGAGACCCTTGATGGGGTCAATCGAGAGCAGCGCGATGGCAGTGGGGTCCTCTTCGGCCACCACTTCGATCTCCACGCCACCCTGGGCGCTCAACATGCCGAGGTGCTTCTTGTTGGGACGGTCCAGCGTGAAGGAGGCGTAGTACTCCTTCTTAATGTCGCTCGAGCGCTCAATCCAGATGATGTGGACGATGTGACCCTTGATGTCCATGCCCAAGATGTTGGTGGCGTGCTTGCGAACTTCTTCGGCGTTGTCGGCGAGCTGGATACCACCGGCCTTGCCACGTCCACCGACCTTGACCTGAGCCTTGACGACGACGGGGTAACCAATGCGATCGGCAATGGCGACGGCCTCGTCGACCGAGTCAGTGGCGTCACCTGGTGAAACAGGGATGTCGTAACGAGCAAAGTACTGCTTGCCCTGGTATTCGAAGAGGTCCATGACTTCTCACTTTCGGCGTTGGTACGCCACTTTGCCGCTTACGCGGGCTCTCGTTCGTCTAATGCGCTCTCTAGCCACGTGCCGATCTCACCAAGTGGTGAACCGGGGGTAAAGACTCGTGCGACACCGGCGGCCGCGAGGGGGGCGATGTCGTCTTCAGGAATAATGCCACCAACGACAACCAGGACGTCTTCGCGACCGGCAGCGCGGAGCTGCTCGATGATGCGCGGAACGAGTACCAGGTGGGCACCCGACAAGAGGGAGAGTCCTAAGGCGTCTGCGTCTTCTTGGATAACGGCCTGGACGATTTGGTCGGCCGTCTGGTGCAGGCCGGTGTAGACGACTTCGAATCCGGCGTCACGAAGGGCACGGGCAATGATCTTCGCCCCTCGGTCGTGGCCGTCAAGACCCGGTTTAGCTACCACTACGCGATACGTCCGCTTCATCGGTTTAAGAGCATACGTGCCTTTGGACCCCCCTCCCTCCAGTCGTTCGAATAATGGCCAAGAGCGTGGTCCCTAGAATGGGGGTGATAGAGATTCCCGTTCTATCAGGACATTCATGAAGATTCTCATCCTCTCCCCCTTCCCGCCACCGACGGACGGCATCGCGAACCATTCGCGGAACATCGCGACGGAACTTCGTGCGCAGGGACACGAGGTCCATATCCTCAGCCCCGGTCGGGGTCCCGGCACGCCGGAGGTCACACGGGGTCTGACTTGGCGGGTTCGACGTCGTGACATCGAACTCCTCGAGTGGAGCGACGCCGTCTTCTGTCAGTTCGCGATCAGCGCGCTCCGAGCCGGGGTGACCGGGGCCAACGGGCTGATGGCCCGCGCTCGCCAGATGAATAAGCCCGTCCTCGTGGCCATTCACGAACCGGGCCGTGAGCCCCATTTACTCGGACGCCTCTCGTGGCACCTCTACCACCGAGCACTCCTCAGTGCATCGTCGGCCATTGTCTACTCAGTCGCCGCCGAAGAGATTCTCCAAGCGGCATCCTTCCGGCCACCAACACTGCCGATCCTCCG
>WLKR01000184.1 GCA_009701115.1 Actinomycetota bacterium
AGTTCAGGGTCTCGATGTTGGCCTTGGCCATCTCCTGGAACAAGTACTCGTTACCCATACGACGGGCCGGGTCACCGGTGCAGGCCTCACGGGGACCGAGGATGCCGAATGTCACGCCGGCACGGTGCAGCATGCGGGCCGTGGACTCGACCTGCTTGCGGCCACGCTCGTCGAGCGAACCGGCACAGCCGACCCAGTAGAGGTACTCAATGTCTTCAGGAATCGTGTCTTCGATGATGGGCACTTCGAAGTCCAGCGCGCTGAGCCACTCGGTGCGCTTCGAGTTTCCAAGACCCCACGGGTCACCCTGGTTCTCGATGTTGCGGAGCAACAGACCGGCTTCACTCGGGAAGCGCGACTCCATCATGACTTCGTAACGACGCATGTCAATGATCGCGTCTACGTGCTCGATGTCGACGGGGCACTCTTCGGTGCAAGCACCACAAGAGGTGCAGGACCACAGCACGTCAGGGTCGATGATTGAAGGCACGAGGGATTCGACGGCCCCTTCGGTCGAACCGGACAGGAGACGGTCGGCTGAGGCGAACATGTTGTCGCGCAGGCCCATGATGAGCAGCTTGGGCGACAAGGGCTTGCCGGTGTTCCAGGCGGGACAGACCGACTGGCAACGACCACACTCGGTACACGTACTGAAGTCAAGCAGCTGTTTCCAGGTGAAGTCCTCAATCTTGCCCACACCAAAGACGGTGTCTTCGGTGACGTTCTCCATGTCCATGTCGGGGGTCTTGTCCAGACCACCGAGGGCACGGGGACGGCGTGAGAAGGCCACGTTCAAAGGGGCCAAGAAGATGTGGAGGTGCTTGGAGTAGGAGACGAAGACCAAGAAGCCGGTGATGACACCGATGTTGAGCAAGATGAAGACGGCTTCGAGAATGGCGTTGGTGTGCACACCGAGTGGGGCGAGCCAGTCGGCGACGATCTGTGAGGCGAAGGCCCAGGGTGAGGTCATGGCCTGATTGGCTGCGACGCTGGTCTCGCTCTGCATCACGCCGTCGGTGATGAAGGGGAAGTGACCGGTGTTGATCTGGGCTCCGCGGTAGACGAGGAGGGTGATGATGACGAGGGAGATCATGCCCAGAACGGCCCAGGCGGCGCCGAGGTGGGAGCCGTAGAAACGGCTCGCGCGGTCCTTGCGGCTCGGGGCGTTCTTGATGCGAATGACCGAGAAGACCACGAGAGAGACCAGCACCATGACGGCGAAGAAGTCTTCAACGGCGGCGAGCCAGTTAGCCCGACCGATGAAGGGAATGGCGAAGTCACGGTTGTAGAGGGCACCGTAGACCTCGAGGATCGTGGTGAGCAGAACGGTGAAGCCCCACATGGTGAAGAAGTGGGCCAAGCCCGGAACGGTCCACTTGAGGAGCTTCTTCTGACCGGCGACTTCAATAACTTCGGCGGTGACGGCTTCCTTGGCGCGGCGAATACCGGACCATGGACGGTTGGCGTTCTGTCCGGTCCGGATCAGCTTGGAGAGCCAGAAGAACCGGCGTCCGGCGATCGCGAAACAGATGAGTGAAACGGCGAGTCCAATAACGATGCGCGCAAGCATTAGTTCTCCTGGAAGTTTTCGTTGTAACGGCTAGGGGTTGGGCCACGCTGCCCGTGGTACTTCGAACCAAGACCCGCTGATCCATACGGACGCTCAGCGGGCGTGGTCATCTCAAAGAAGCTGATCTGGCCAATCTTCATGCCCGGGTAGAGGGTGATGGGGAGATTGGCCACGTTGGAGAGTTCCAAGGTGATGTGACCCTCAAAACCGGCGTCAATGAAGCCGGCGGTCGAGTGAATCAGGAGACCCAGGCGGCCAAGCGAGCTCTTGCCCTCCAGGCGCCCCACGAGATTGTCGGGCAGACCGACCATTTCGAGGGTGGAACCCAGAAGGAACTCGCCGGGGTGGAGAATCAGGGGGTCGTTCGGACCAACGTCAATAAGTTCGGTCAAATCTTCGAGGTCTTCCTTCACGTCAATGACCCGACGGCTGTGATTACGGAAAACACGGAAGAGCTGGTCGACCCGTAGATCAACGGAAGATGGCTGGATATGACCCTCGACCAGTGGATCGATCTTGATTCGACCCGATTCGAGGGCTTCCCTTATAGAACGGTCTGAGAGCACCATGACGGATTTACGATACTCGCTAGTAATAAGGGCATCTGCGAATTCGGTACCTCGAGGGTCGGAAAGCCCTAGTTCTCAAGGCGGAGTACGATTGACCACAACCGCGGGTGTAGTTCAGCGGTAGAACATCAGCTTCCCAAGCTGAGAACGCGGGTTCGATTCCCGTCGCCCGCTCTCAAGCCAACAACCACTTTCCCCTGTAAATAAAGGGGATTGAGAGTTTCCGTGACGCCCCGCACGATTCCTAGAACCTCCAATTTGAGGCGCCCGAAGGTGCCCAAAACGACTTGAGGCGCCCGCGAGGCGCCCGAAAACCGAGCTACACATCTACTGCCCCAACTTTTTTGACATGGGTCAAATTCAGGAGTCCCGAACGCAACGCTCGAGTAGTTGTACTGGATTGACTTAGGAGTTAAGAGCAGCAATTCGCAATGTCAAATTGCACTGTTCGTGGCAATTGTTCGCTTTGCCGCCCAATGCAATTTTATGGTGAAAGCGACCGCAACATTGAAGCCAGCGCCGAAAAAGCGGGAAGCTTCGCGATGCGTCAATCGTGTGCGTCATCAGTTGTGTTGGCCTTGAAAATAACACTAAGTCCAAATCGCTAAGAGCCGATCTCTTTCACCCTCCGCAACCGAGGAGGTGGCGCCCTTGGAGGAATTTAAAAGCCCTCTGGCGGTACTTTGAGTAACGAATTCTGCGAGCGATGACGCTACATCTGATTTACTTGCCTTACCCCAATACATCCCTCCCGTCAGACAGGATGCCCTTCTCGCAGGAGCCGAGCCAAACGGAACATCTTTTTTGGTCGCCGTCACCACTGCGAGTGACACTTTCGCAGACCTAGGTAGTAGGTTCAGCATTTCTGGAAACTGATCCTCCCGGCGAATGCCTTGCGGCAGAACTCCCTGATGAAGCAGTCCGACGATCCAGTCATATAGCAACGGCTCCTTTATGGCGTCGTTGAAATTAGTTCTGCAGTCGAGAAGTATCACCTTTAGGGCCTCTG
>WLKR01000185.1 GCA_009701115.1 Actinomycetota bacterium
ATGCAGAAGTTCCGACTCAACGCTCTGAAGCGATTCGAGAAGAAGCCTATGTTGCCCTGGTTTGCCGACCGGATGCCCGACCTCGACTTCAACGACATCTACTACTACATCAAGCCGACTGAGAATCAGGTCAACGACTGGGAAGACCTTCCCGACGCCATTAAGCAGACCTACGAGAAGCTCGGTATCCCTGAAGCTGAGCGCAAGTACCTGGCCGGTGTTACGGCCCAATACGAATCCGAAGTGGTCTTTCACCGCAACCGGGCCGACCTCGAGTCACTCGGCGTCATCTTCACCGACATGGACACCGCCGTTCGTGAGTACCCCGAATTGGTTATGAAGTATTTCGGCACGGTCATCCCGCCGAACGACAACAAGTTCGCCGCACTGAACTCCGCTGTCTGGTCCGGAGGATCATTCATCTACGTCCCACCAGGCGTAAACGTCGACCAGCCCCTGCAGGCCTACTTTCGCATCAACACCGAAAACATGGGCCAGTTCGAGCGGACGCTGATTATCGCTGACGTCGGCAGCCAGGTGCACTACGTCGAAGGCTGTTCGGCACCGGTCTATTCGACTGACTCGCTGCACTCCGCCGTTGTAGAGCTCGTTGCACTCGAAGGTTCGCGAATCACCTACACGACGATTCAGAACTGGTCGAACAACGTCTACAACCTCGTAACGAAGCGGGCCCGTGCGGAAGCTGAAGCCCGAGTCGAATGGATTGACGGAAACATTGGATCTCGCCTCACCATGAAGTACCCCTCGGTGTACCTCATGGGACCAAAGGCTTCTGGTGAAGTGCTCTCCGTGGCCTACGCCGGCGCTGGTCAGATGCAGGACGCTGGAGCCAAGATGGTCCACTGCGCCCCCGAGACCACCTCCACGATTGTCAGCAAGTCCATCTCCAAGGATGGCGGTACCACGACCTATCGCGGCCTCGTCAAGGTTGAAGAAGGGGCCACCGGCTCCAAGTCCTTCGTGCGTTGTGATGCGTTGATCTTGGACGAGCACTCTGTTTCCGAGACCAAGCCCTACATGGAAGTCGGTGAGCAAGACGCCTCAATCGGTCACGAAGCCACCGTTTCGAAGATCGGTGACGACCAGCTCTTCTATCTCATGAGCCGTGGTCTCTCTGAAGGACAGGCCATGGGCATGATCGTGAACGGCTTCATTGAGCCCGTTACGCGGACACTCCCCATGGAGTACGCCGTGGAGTGGAGTCGCTTGATTGAACTCCAGATGGAAGGATCGATCGGCTAGCGAGCCGGTCGATACATGGCATAAAGCGACGGACCATCCTTGACTGGCGTCAGGGTGTTCTGCAGTTCAAATCCAAATCGTCGGTAGTACGCGATGTTGTCCACTTTTTGTGTCTCTAAAAAGGTGGGCACCCCTTCGGCGTCAATCTGCGCGAGTGCCTCGTCGAGCAACATCTTGCCGATGCCTCGTCGCTGAACTTCGGGGTCAGCGACCAACAAGAAGAGATACCAGTGAAGTTCCTTGGGATGATTCTTGGCAATCGCGTTGATGAAGGTATTGCCGTTTAGGAGTGACCGTGGTCGGCGGTACAGGGCCCGAATAGTTCCAGGAATCTGAGCCAACTGCGTGAGTATCGGCTGGGGGTACATGCCCGTGGGTAGCCAGGCCGCCGCCCCCACGATGCGGTCGTCTTGATCGCGAACGGTAACAATCCGTCCCGTCTTCCAATGGCGAAGGTTGCCACGGAAAAAGAGCGTCAGGCCGCGCGATCGAGTGATTGATCGACTCGATAGGAAGGTGAAAAAAGGGTCGGTATAAAAGGCGCGTGACGCTACGACGGCGACCTCGTTGATGCCCGCGCTGTCGAGTGCCCTGGTGTCAATCCGGAATTGGTCCATTGGCGAAGAATACAACTGAGGCATGGCTATGAGGGGACTATCTTGCCCAAAAGGCCGGGGCGTGGCACGATGGAGCTATGGCCATGAGAGAAGAGTGCAAGCACTTTCAGAGTCGCTCCTACGCCAATGGCGAAACGGCTCGCTTCTGTGTCTTAGGAGCTGCGCCGGATCAACCATTTTCCTGCCCGGACTCGTGCGTTATGTACGAGCGCCGTTTTGCCGATGTTGGTTGGGATCACGGAACGCTCGTATCTCCGCCAACACCAACGGTGCCTGATTCCACGGCCGGTTCTCGAGAAGACGTCTTGGCTGCCGCCAGCGAAATCGTCGGCGCCGTTGCCCCACAGCTATTTGAAGAGCGCCGAGCGCAACTAGAGGTCGATAAGAACAAGAGTCGACGCCGCTGGAAATTCTGGGAGCGTTAATTTCCCCGGAACGTTGGTTGACGCTTCTCCATAAAGGCGGCCATCGCTTCAATGAGGTCGTTGCTCTGAAGATACATCGTGTTCCAAGCGGCCACGAATTCGAGACCCTCTTGCACGGTGCGTCCTTCGTTAGCAGCCAACACCGTCTTGGTGCCCGCTACGACTAGCGGTGAGTTGGCTGCAATCTCCGTGGCGAGCTCCAGCGCCTTGGCGTAGACCTCGTCGGCGGATCCATCCACGACGTCATTGACTAGCCCGATGCGCTCAGCGCGAGCCGCACTGATGTCCTTACCGGTGAAGGCCAGCTCGGCCACGTGACCGGCACTGACGATTTTTGGAAGTCGCTGCAAGGTGCCGAGGTCGGCCACGATGGCAACCTTGGCCTCCCGTACTGAAAAAATGGCGTCAGAACTCGCGTAGCGAACGTCGGCGGCACAGATGAGATCGATGCCGCCACCGATGCAGTATCCGTGCACCGCAGCGATGACGGGAATCTTGAGTTCGGCAAAGCACGTGATGGCGTCTTGCATCTTTCGGACATCTCGGTAGAGTGACTCACTCTTTTGGGCGGCCGATCGGTCGGTGCCGCCACCAACAAAGTTGCTTCCCATCTGCTTGAGATCGAGGCCCACTGTGAAGTGAGGCCCCCGGGCTGCGATGATGAGGACGCGGACGTCATTGTTGCCGGCCACTTCGGCGGCGGCGCGAGGCAAGTCCTGCCAGAGGTCGCGCCCCATGGCGTTACGGGCTTCGACCCGGTCCAGCCAGAGGGTGGCGACGTGCCCCTGTACTTCGAGGGTCAGTACTGGTGATTCAAATGACATAGGAACTCCCGA
>WLKR01000186.1 GCA_009701115.1 Actinomycetota bacterium
CATGGGCCAGAGGTGGTCGTAGGCAAAGACACCATCGATGCCAGATTGCTCGCCAAGTTCCGCCGCCGCCAACGCATCGTCGGGCGTCCAACGAAAGACCGGGAGTAGAAAGCCGACCTTCATTATGGGTAGGTCTGTGCTGCTAAGAAGCCGGCCCCAATGGCGCCGGCCTGTTCGCCGAAGTGAGCGGCCACAATTTCAATCGGTGGCCGGACTTCGCCACCTTCAACCATGCCGTCGAGATGTTGACGGGCGGCGGGGATCAGCAGGGATGCTGCCTGGGTTAGACCTCCACCGATGACGACGCGCCCAATGTCCAAGATGGCGGCCATGTTGGCGATACCGAGCGCCAACCACCAACCGACTTCATCGACCACGGCAAGCGCTTCCGAGAGTCCCTCTTGCGCCGCCCGCGTCACATCTTCCCCACGAATGAGCTCGGGATCACCGACTTGCTCAACGAGGTGGGGCAGTCTTCCAGCAATGGCTGCTTCACGAGCGAGTCGTGCGACGCCGGCACCGGACGCAAAGCGCTCCCAACAGCCTCGATTGCCACAGGGGCACCGTGGTCCCCGAGGATCAACGACGACGTGCCCAATCTCACCGGCGAAGCCGTTGCTCCCTCGAACGAGCTTGCCCCCAGAGAAGAGGCCACCGCCGATGCCGGTTCCGAGGGTCACCATCAGAAAGTCGTTAAAGCCGCGTGCACTGCCCGCCGCGTGTTCGGCCACGGCCGCGCAGTCGGCATCGTTGGCGCAGACGAAGCGTTGGCCCGGTCGATGCGTTTGCATTAAGTGGACAAAGTCGGCCCCGTTACCACTCGGCAAGTTTGGGGCGTAGGCCAAGACGCCGGCGTGCGTCATCATGCCGGGTAGCCCGAGACCGACGGGTAGCGAAATGTCGTCACCGAGGAGTTCAAAGAGGGCTTCGGCAATCACCGAGGCCGTGGCCGCTCCGGCCGGCTCAGCAATCAGGTGTGGGGTGGCCCGGCGAGTTCGCGCCACGATGGTGCCGGTCGCATCAATGAGCACGACTTCGATCTTCGTACCACCGACGTCCACGCCGGCGGCAATCGCGGCCATTAGGCGCCGCGCTCGGCCCGAGTCTTAAGTTCGCGAAGGGCCTGCGTCATGATTCGCGAGGCGGCCCGATTCTTTACGAAACCTGGGAGTGGGACCATGAGGTCGACGTCGAGTTCGTAGGTAACTTTGGTGCCCGCGCCATCGGCCTCGAAACGGTAGCGACCGTCCAGCTTGGTGGTGAGATCGCTGGCGACCTGGCTCCAACTAATGGCGTTCGGGGCGGCGCTGTAGTCGTAGCGCAGCGTGTAGGTCGAAGAGCGACCGAAGGCCGCGGCGCGAAACTCCACATCCTGCGCCGCTCCGTTCTCGTCGTGCGAAAGGACCGTCACCTGCTTGAGGTCAGCCACCCAGGAGGGGTAGGCCGGAAAGTCAACGACCACGGCGAAGAGGGCTTCGGGAGTGGCATTGACATTAATTGATTCAGAGGCACGTTGTCCCACAAGAACTCCTTGACCTACTCAGAATAGAACAGGAACGAGAGTTCCGCCCTTATCCCCCGTGTCGGGCCAGTCCTTCGTCTAAATCATTCGCCAGTACGCGCCAATCAAAGACCTCGACGGCGTGTTGGCGACCGGCCTGACCCATACGACGACGCAGTTCGGGGTCGCGATAGAGCGTCAGAATGGCGTCCGCTACTGCCCGGGGATCCTTGGGAGTATCGACGATGAGGCCCGTTTCACCGTCAACGACCGCATCGTGACTTCCTCCAGATCGACCAGCCACGGCAGGAATGCCACAGGCCGCGGCCTCCACGAACACGATGCCGAATCCCTCTTGTTCGAGTCCCATCCAACGACTGCGACAGGCCATCACCATGAGATCACTCGCCGCGAGCCAGCCGGGCAGAGCCTCATCCGTGACCCGACCGAGAAAGACGACGGGAGCGTCGATTGCTTTGGCCAGTCGCTCTAGGCGCTCGCGGTCACGACCCGAACCGCCGATGGCAACTTGCAGGTTGGGAATTTCATCCTTGACGAGCGCGGCCGCCCGAATGAGGACATCCATGCCCTTACGAGGAACGAGGCGAGAGTACGAGGCGATGAGAAAGCTCTCTTCGTCGAGGCCAAGGTCTAGTCGAATGGTGGCGAAGGAATCTTTCGGCTGTGGCACGAAGCGATCGGTGTCAACGCCTGGTGGGACCTGCACGATGGGCGCGAGCCGCTCCTTGGCGTTGCGCAGCGCCTCAGCTTCGGGATAGCTTCCGGCACTCACGGCCACGGCCGCGCGGCGCAGTACGAATCTCAAGGTGCTGGCCAAAATGGGAAGTCGCCCCGGAATCGTTACCTCGGCTCCGTGCAAGATCACGCCAAAGGGACGGCCGAGGAAGGGGCCAAGTACGCCGAGGGGCCAGGCGGGGTCGAGGATGACCATGTCGGGGTCGTGCCGTTTAATGGCGTCGCGAATCTGCCAGAAGACTCTGGGCGTAGGGAAAAAGAGGAGTGATTGACGAACTCGTTCGATGACGACCTCACTCGTCGCATCGAACTCTTTGGCCTGGGGGTCAGAAGACGCCGTGAGTACAACCGCGCGATCGGCAGGGAGGCGACGCCACAGCTCGTGGAGGTAGACCTGAATGCCGCCGGTCTTTGGTAAGTAGTCGTTCGTAACGAGGAGGTGCGTGGGCACATCGTTACGCTACTGACCTTTTCGAGCGACCAAGGACTACTCAGCCGCCAAACGCGAGAAGCAGTCCCAGAATCGGCCACACGACAAGATTGGCGATTAGGAGTTGAACGGCGAGACGGTTGAGCCTCGGGGCCGCGCGATATGTCGCTCTGATTTGTCGATTGATCTCAAGAAGTCGAGCGATAGCTTCTTCGCGAGTCTGGGGCTTTTCAGCCATGTCGGACGTCTTTCGTTGAGCGAAGCTCCACAAACTTTAACGAGGGAACAAGACCTTCGCTGGAGAGCAACTCGGCCACGGCCAATTCGGAACCCGTCATGGTGAGTTGGTCGGGCGTTTCACCGATCACGTAACTCACCAGACAGTCGTCGCAGTCCGGGGTGGACTGGCGAATGCAGTCTGAGCAGCTAATCGAAAGCTCAATAG
>WLKR01000187.1 GCA_009701115.1 Actinomycetota bacterium
AAATGCCCGACGCCGTGAGTGGCACGTCACCGCTACGAGGCGGCGTCGGCAACTTGAACTTCACCTTGCGCTCGCGCTGGGTGACTTCCACGCGATTGTCCTTCAGGCGATCAACTCGATTATCCAATACCTTGGCCAGGCGAGCCCGCTTCTCGGTCTGGCCTCGCATGGAGTTGGCCAACTGCGACAACCGTTCAATGTCGGCGTCTTGGCGACTGGCCAACTTCTCTTCTCCGGCAATGGTCACTTCTTCTTGCTCGAGAAACTTGGTGTAGTTGCCCTTGTACTCGCGCAGGCGACCTTCGCGCAGTGAGAGCACTCGGTCGATGGCCTTGTCCAAGAGTGGCAGGTCGTGACTGATAACGAGCACGGTGCCGGGGAACTTTTCCAATTCGTCAAACAGCCAACGCTTGGCCGCCTTGTCGAGGTGGTTCGTTGGTTCGTCGAGCACCATCGTTTCGGGCTGCTCGTAGAGCACTCGCATAAGGTCCACGCGACGGCGTTGTCCTCCAGACAGTGACGCGAGATCTTCGAGGAGGTACTCCTCGTCGAGACCGAGACCGGCGGCGAGGCGGGCCACTTCGGATTCGGCTTCGTAGCCACCGAGGTTGCGGAAGCGCTCTTCAATAGTGGTGAAGGCCTCGATGTTTTCACTGGAAGGATCGGCGGCCATGGCGTGGCGGGCCGTGTGCATATCGGCATCGAGCTTGTCGAGGCCGCGGGCCGAAAGGATGTGGGACAGACCAATGGGTTCAACACCAAGTCCGCCGGGCACTGGTTCTTGGGGCAGGTGGGCCCATGATCCAAAGCGCTGCACGGTGCCTTCCACTCGAAGGTGTTCGCCACCTTCGCTCAGCAGGACCGACAGGATGGTCGACTTGCCCGCGCCATTGCGGCCGACGATGCCGACCTTCTCCCCCTCACCAATAGTTAGGTGGGTGGGCGTCAAGATACGACGAGTACCAATTTCAATAGCGAGATCTCGAACTATGAGCATTAGCGGGCAATAACTTCAGCGGCGGTGCGGAGCTCATCTCGGAACTGCGGGTGGGCAATATCGGCCAACAAGTGGGCTCGCTCTCGAACGGTAGCCCCACGTAAATCGGCGGCGCCGAACTCCGTGACGATGACCGCAGTGTGGTGGCGAGGTGTCGCCACGACTGAGCCGAGGGGTAGTTGGGCCGCAATGCGGCTCACCGTCTCTCCGTTCACTTCAATAGTGGAACGAAGGCAAATCAAAGAGACATCGTCGAGCGAGAGATCGGCGCCGGCCACAAAGTCCTCGTGACCACCGACACCCGAGACTTGGGCGCCCGCAACGGAGTCGGCCACCACTTGACCGTAGAGATCGACGGAGATGGCGCCGTTGATGGAGACGAAATTTTTGTTCTGCCCAATAATCGTGGGGTCGTTCACCACCGAGACCGGAGCGAAGCGAACGTCACGATTCTCGTGAAGCCATTCGTACAGTCCCTTGGAGCCGAGCGCGAAGGTCGTCAGGGAGAAGCCGTCATAGATGCCCTTGTGAGCATTGGTGACCTTGCCCGAAGCCTGCAATTTCCAGAGACCGTCGGTGAACATCTCGGAGTGAATGCCGTACTCGCCGCCCTCACGCTGCGCGAGCGCTTCGGCCACCGTGTTAGGAATCGCCCCGATGCCGGTTTGGAGCGTTGCGTTAGCGGTGATGTAGGGCAACGTGTGCTGGGCGATCGCCAGGTCGGCTTCGGTGGGCGCTTCGCCGGGAAGTTCGAACGGCACTTCCTCGCCGCGCACCAACACGTCGATTTCGTTGACCGAGAGTCGATTCTCCATGCCGGGAATTCCCGACGTCCAGGGCAGATGTGGGGAGGTTTCCACGATCAGGAGACGTTCGGGGTCGGCGCCAGCGGCTCGGAGTTCGTCCAAGGTTGCCCCACAGTGCAGAGAAAGACTGCAAAATCCGTGCTGGTCGGGCGGGGTCGCTTGGACCATCATCACGCGAGGAGAGAGGCGTCGGAGAATCGGGGCGAACTGACGAAAACCGGCGGGCACGTGCTCGACATTGCCGCCGACGCTGCGGTAGTAACGCTCAGCGGGGCCAAAGAAGCCCGCGCGGTAGGCCACGTTGGGGTGGGTGAAGAGATCGAAGAGGCCGAGAATTAGGGCCCCACCAATAGTGAGCTGTTCCCAATCCTTGCGCTCCGACATCGCTCGCAACAGAGTGTGTGGGTTGGCGGGACCGAGTCCGAGGCCCACCGTGTCGACCGGGCGTAACAACGCAGCGGCATCGGTGGCCGTCATTTCACGCATTGTCATGGCTCCATTCTGCCCTATCTCGCCAGTGACTGTGTCACGATGGTGGGATGAGCACTGTACTTCGTATTGATGTTTGGGGCGATGTGGTCTGTCCCTTCTGTTATCTCGGTAAGCGTCAGCTCGAACTTGCGGTGAGCCAATTCGATCCATCCATCACTATCGAGATGCATCACCGGGCCTTCGAGCTCGACGTTCGCGCTCCGGAGCACTACTCGCACTCGCTCGCCGAACTCCTGAGCAAGAAGTACGGCATGACGGTTGAACAGGCTGAAACCCAAAATGTTCGGATGGAATCGGCCGCTGCCAAACTGGGCATGACGTGGAGTCTGGACCGATGCCAGCCGTCAAACACCTTTAACGCTCACCGTCTTATTGCGCTGGCCGCCAGTCAGGGTCTTCAGGACGCCATGATCGAGCGACTCTTTCAGTCCTACTTCTGCGAAGGGGGCCGGCCGGCCGATCGCGATCTCCTTGTGGCACTCGCCCATGAGGTCGGCGTGACCGACGTGGTGGCCACGCTTGAATCAGACCGGTTCGCCGACGAAGTGCGACAAGACGAACTCGAAGCCAACGAACTCGGAATCACCGGTGTGCCGAGCATCTTGATTGATGGACGATTTATGGTCATGGGCGCTCAAGGTGCCGATGAAATTCTCTCCGTTATGGAACGAGCCTGGGCCCGTCGTCAAAAAGAGCAGGCCTAAGCCTCATCCTCTTCAAAGGGAACGGCTGCGGCCGTGGCCACGGCGTGTCCTTCATCAAGATTCATCACTCGAACACCCGTAGCGTCACGGCCCTGCGAAGAGACTTCACG
>WLKR01000188.1 GCA_009701115.1 Actinomycetota bacterium
AAGAGGTCATCCGAGGTCGAGGTCATCTCGTCCTCCACCGGCCTCGACTCTGTCGACCGCCGCATTGTCGAACTACTTCAGCGCGATGGTCGCCGTCCGTACGGGGCGATCGCCAAGGACGTCGGTCTCTCTGAGGCGGCTGTTCGTCGGCGCGTGCAACGTCTTCGTGACGCGGGTGTGATGCAAATTGTGGCTATCACTGATCCACTGCAACTTGGCTACGGCCGGGAAGCACTGATCGGTGTACGAGTCCAAGGTGATGTACGAACCGTGGCCGACAAGATTGCATCGATTGAGGAAGCCAACTACGTCGTTATGACGGCCGGGAGCTTCGACATCATTGCCGAAGTCATTGCCGTTGATGACAACGCCTTGGTCCACCTGCTGAATGACTCCATCCGGAGTATTCCAGGCGTGACCGAAGTTGAGACCTTTCTCTACTTGAAGTTGGCAAAGCAAACCTACGCTTGGGGAACCAAATGACATTGCATGAAATCATCAGCGACGGTATGACCGTTGCCAATCCCGAGCACGAGAGCCATACGCTCTCCGAGCGGGCTCGCCGACATCTCTGGATGCACTTTTCTCGGCTGGGTTCGTATTCGGAAACCTCAGACATCCCCGTCATGGTGCGAGGAGAAGGTGCGTACATCTACGACGCACGAGGAAACCGTTACCTGGACGGCATCTCAGGTCTCTTTACTTCTTCACTCGGACACGGCCGTCGCGATATCGCCGCCGTAGCCGCTCAGCAGATGAGCGAACTCGAGTACTTCCCGATTTGGACTTACGCCCACCCCCGCGCCATTGAACTGGCCGAGAAGCTGGCTTCGTTGGCCCCCGGCGATCTCAATCGCGTCTTTTTCACCAGTGGTGGTGGCGAAGGCGTGGAGTCGGCGTGGAAGCTGGCCCGCCAGTACCACCGCCTCCGTGGCGAGTCCGACCGTTACAAGGTCATCAGTCGCGACATCGCGTACCACGGCACCACCATGGGCGCTTTGACCATTACGTCGGTGCAGTCGTACCGCACACCATTTGAGCCACTCGTTCCCGGTGCTATCAAGATTCCCAACACCAACACGTACCGCTCGGCAATGTACGACGCGAACCCCGCCGCCTTTGGTGAGTGGAGTGCTTCGCAGATTGAAGAGGCCATCTTGCGAGAAGGCCCCGACACGGTCGCGGCCGTTTTCCTCGAGCCCGTACAAAATGCCGGTGGCTGCCTCACGCCTCCCCCGGGTTACTTCCAGAAGGTTCGTGAGATCTGCGACCGCTACGGCGTACTGCTCGTCTCGGACGAAGTCATCTGCGCCTATGGTCGCCTCGGCACTTGGTTTGGTGGACAGAAGTACGACTTCGTTCCCGACATCATGGTCACCGCCAAGGGCTTGACCGCTGGTTACGCCCCACTGGGTGCCATGATCGTTTCGGACCGTATCGCCGAGCCTTTCCTGCACGGAGACGAGTCATTCCTGCACGGTTTCACGTGGGCCGGACACCCCACCTCCGCGGCCGTGGCGCTCAAGGTGATTGACATCATCGAGACCGAGCACGTCCTCGAAAACGTCACCAATAACCAGGACTACTTCCGTAGCGCCCTCGAGACGTTGCGCGACATCCCCATCGTCGGCGACGTTCGCGGCACCGGCTACTTCTACGGTGTCGAGCTCGTGAAGGACCAGGGCACCAAGGAGACCTTCGAAGGTGACGAGGCCGAGCACTTGCTGCGTGGCCACCTCTCCCCCGAACTCTTCCGTCGTGGTTTGATCTGTCGCTCCGACGACCGTGGCGACCCCGTCGTTCAGTTCGCTCCACCACTGATCGTGGGTCGCTCGGAAATCGACTGGATGGTCGGCACACTTCGCGAAGTTCTCGAAGACTCCCTCCACCTCCTGTAGCCATGCTCACACCACCGCGTTCCATGTGGTGGGAAACGCTTGACGGTCCGGTTACACCACGACCAGCGCTGAGTGAGAATCTCGATGTCGATGTGGCCATCGTTGGTGGTGGCTTCACCGGTCTGTGGACGGCACGAGAGTTGCTCGAGCGGGACCCGGCGCTACGCATTGTGGTTGTCGAGCAGTCCGTCTGCGGCTTTGGGGCTTCGGGCCGTAACGGTGGCTGGGCTTCGGCTCTTTTTCCGGTAAGCGACTGGACTCTCGCCAAACGATTTGGCGAGGAAACCGTTGCCCCGCTGCACCACGCACTCAACCGAGCCGTGGCCACCTTGGGCGAAGCAGTGCGTAACGATGGCATCGACGGTCACTTTCGACAAGGTGGCACGTTGACGTTCGCTCGAAGTCAAATACAAGCCGAACGATTGCAGCACCAGGTCTCAAAGAACAGTGAGCGGGGATTTGGCGACGAGTTGGCGTGGCTCTCGAGTGACGAAGCACGACAACGGGCAGATCTGCCCGGTCTCTTTGGTGCCACATTCGCTCCCCACTGTGCCCGCATCAACCCCGCTCGGGTGGTGAGAGGTCTCGCCGACCGCCTTGTTGAGCGTGGGGTAGATATCTACGAAAACACCACGGTGGCCGCCATCGAAGCGGCCACACCAACTCGACGGGCACGCATTATTTCTCGCGGTGGGACTGTCTCAGCGAACTACGTGGTTCGAGCGACCGAGGCCTTCAGTGTGAAATTGCCGGGCTTGCGTCGTTCGGTGGCTCCGATCTACTCACTCATGATTGCGACTGAACCGCTTCCATCGTCATTCTGGGATGCCACTGGTTTTCGAGAGTACGAAACTTTTGCCGATGATCGGCACATGATTATTTACGGCCAGCGGACCGACGACAATCGAATCGCCTTTGGTGGTCGGGGTGCGCCGTATCACTTCGGCTCTTCAATTAAACCGGGCTACGACTACGACGACAAGGTCTTCCAGCTCCTCGAAGGAACGTTGCGGGACTTGTTTCCCAATCTCCCGGGCGAGATTTCTCATCGTTGGGGTGGACCACTCGCGATGCCTCGCGACATGATGCCCTCGGTCAACGTTGATCACG
>WLKR01000189.1 GCA_009701115.1 Actinomycetota bacterium
GATTACCTCCACTGGAGACATCGTGGGTGCTGTCGACACCACCTACTGGCAGCTCACGGTTCAGGCCCTGGGCTAACGCCCAACAGACGGTCCCCTTAGGGGCAACCCATGTCGGCTTCAGCGGCACAACTAGGGCAGAGCCACACGACACCACCGGGAACTTCGTGCATCGCCGCCGCGGGGGAGCCGCAACTCTCACAGTTCTGCCGTTCCTCCACGCTGAGATGGTAGTGAGGGAGTTCGCACTCTGTTCGTCCCCAAAGCGAAAGTTGTGAGCGTGCGCGGTCCCCTCGAACACTTTGCAGTCCTCCTATGTGAGGACTACCGCCACTACGGTTTCTTCCATGCCTACGCCTCGTTTTGAGAAATTCACCCATCGACTGCGCGATCTCGGCACCAAACTTCGCTACCACTTCGACAATGGTGTAACCCGAGGGCCCTTCTGGTTTGTGGTGACCCTGGGCGTGATGGGCTTGATTACTTCAGTCGTAATTACCCTGTTGGGCTGGATTGTTGGCGCCTTTGGCGACAGCAGCACCTCCTCGGTACTGACCAGTGGTCTGTGGCAGCGAATCGACTCGATTCTTTTGGGCAACGAGGTCCCACCCGGCACGCCGGCCGTTCGCCTGGTCTGGGCCCTGCAGTGGATTCCCACCATCACGATCTCGGCCGCGATTATTGCCTTCGTGACCACCACCATGAATCGCCGACTCGAAGCCCTGAGTCGAGGCGCCAGCCCAGTTATTGAAACTGGCCACACTCTGGTGCTGGGGTGGTCGACCCGCATCTTTCCGATTCTCGATCAGCTCGTAATCGCCTCTGAGGGCCGCCGCCGGACCATCGTCATCATTGCGGATCGTAAGACCACCCTGATGATGACCGAAATCGAAGCTCGCTGTGATGATCTTGGGAAATTGCGCGTCGTCTGTCGGACCGGGGACCCCACAAACCCCAAGGCTCTCGTTCGGGCCAATCTCAAGGCCGCCTCGGGCGTGATTGTCCTCGAACCCGACTCCGGTGACACGGCCGCCATCGCCACCGTTCTGGCCGTTAAGTCCCTCGATCCCGAACTCCAGATCCCCGTGGTGGTGGAGGTCAGTAATCCCCATCACGCCACAGCCCTGCGCCACGCGACCGGAGAAAAAGTGCGCACCGTGAGTTCGTGGAACATCATCGCTCGGGTCACGGCCCAAGCCAGTCGCCAGCCCGGTATTGCCCAGGTCTTCACCGACTTCTTGGACTTTGCCGGTAATGAGATTCACATCATCTCCATTCCAGCACTGTGGGGTCATTCCTACGGTGAAGCGCTAGTCGCCTTCGAGGATGCCAAGTTGATTGGTCTAGAGCGTGGCGACATCCCTATGGTCAACCCTGCATCCAACACCGTGATTGAGCCGGGCGACTTCGCCATAGTGATTTCAGAGACCTCGACGGTGGGGGCCGTGAAATTTGGCTACCAATCCACGCGCGAGCCGCTTCGAACTGATGAGTGGCTCGAAGCACCCGAGCATCTCTTGATTATTGGGTGGTCGGAGATGAGCGAAGCCGTATTGACAGAGTTGGCCCCCTTCGTGGAGCCGGATTCCACGGTCTCGGTTTTGGCCGACGCGGCCCTTATAAAGCGGCACCCGCTGCCCAACTACGGCAACATCATGGTCGATTTTGTCGATACCAAGGGTTCCACGCGCGCTTTGGAGTCGGCTCTGCGGGAACGAGCCTTTGATCAAGTCCTGGTTATGGCCTATCGCCATCAAATCGACACCGCCAGTGCCGACGCCAAGACCATGTTGATTCTGCTCCTTATTAATACGGTCCTGAAGGGCAAGGGTCGTGGGGTGCGTTTGATTGCTGAGATCCTGGACTCACGCCGGGCTGATCTGGCCCTTATTACCGAACCCGATGACCTGGTGGTCAGCGACCGCCTCGCCGCCCAGATGATTAGTCAACTAATTGAAGACGCTCGACTCCTACCTATCTTCAACGACCTCTTTGATGCCAAGGGCTCGACCCTGAACCTGCACCCCATAGAGCTCTACGTCCCTCACGGCGACACGCTCACGGTGCGAGAATTGACCGCCATTGCCGCAAGGCGTAGGGAGTCACTAGTTGGGATTCGACACGGCGACGGAACAATCGTGCTCAACCCCCCCGCGTCGAGCTCAATTGCCGCGGACCCACGATTGAGTGTGATCGTCGTCAGTTAAACATCCGATCCAGAGACCGTGCAATGCAGCGTCTCAACCTGGAGCTCGAGCGGGCGACGAACTCGAACCCACGTTTCTCACAGTTCTACCGTTCGTCCACGGTGAGAAGTTCGTGACGCTATCGGTCCTGACCCACCAATCGCTCCATCTCGTATGACCAGACAGCCTCAAAGAAGACTGGGGACAACGGATCATGACGAGGACGAGACGCATGCCCCGAGATGTTGCTGGTAGAGAGCGCCGCGAGAGGAAACAGTGTCGTGGCGGACTCTGTGACACCCCTACATTCGTAGTGTTGACCGGAAGGATTTCGCCATGACTATGCCCTCTGCCCTAGAGATTGCTCGCCGAGCCACGTTGCGGCCCATCACCGAGCTGGCGGCCGAGATGGGTATTGCCGAGGACTTTCTCGAGCCCTACGGTCGCCACATTGCCAAGATCAAGCTGGAGGCCATCGAGGCCCTGGCGGAACGTCCGCGCGCGAAGTATGTCGTGGTGTCGGCCATCACCCCGACTCCTCTCGGTGAGGGCAAGACCACGACCACGCTGGGACTCGCTCAAGCGTTCGCGCATATTGGTAAGCGGGCGACCGCGGCCATTCGCCAATCGTCCATGGGTCCGACCTTTGGCATCAAGGGTGGCGCCGCGGGCGGGGGCTATAGCCAGGCGGTGCCGTTCGAAGCGCTGAATTTGCACCTCACCGGTGATATTCACGCGGTAACGGCCGCCCACAACCAGTTGGCGGCCATGGTCGATAATCACATGCATCACGGCAACGCCCTGGAACTCGACCCGGCC
>WLKR01000019.1 GCA_009701115.1 Actinomycetota bacterium
ATTAAGAACCAAGACTCGGGAATGGTCACGCGTCCGCTCCTTCCGAAATCGACTCTCCGGTGCGGTCACGCCGCGCGAGCAAAACGGCACCGACAACGGCAATGATCAAAAGAGCGGCGGTGGCTTCAAAGGCGAAGAGGTATGTCGTAAAGACGGCCGAGCCGACCGCTTGAACGTTCTCGGCACCGCCGGGGGAAGCACCAGTCGCCACTTGTGCCCCTGTCGACCAACCACCTCGACTCAACATGGCGAGAATGCCGACCATGGTCACTACCACGGAGGCATACGCCATTGGACGCTGTGCGACTAAAGGCTCAACAGTGATGTCCTCTTTGTTGTCAACGCCCAGAAACATGATGACGAACAAGAAGAGCACCACGATGGCGCCGCAGTAGACGATTACTTGGACCGCGGCCAAGAAATGTGCCTCTTGCTCCAAGAAGGCAATGGCCACACCCAACAACGTCAGGATCAAACTCAGCGCCGAGTGGACAGGATTGCGATACGTGATAATTCCGAGAGCGCCGATAACCGCCATAGCTGCCGCAGCTATGAAGACAATGAGGTCCGGCCACGTAGTGGTCATGGCAATCATGCGCGCACCTTGCGAATCAAGTGGCCAACCTTGCTGGCTTCCAGTTTTGTAATCAAACCGGCGATACCGCGTCGATCTAGCGGAATGTCTTCGGGCTCTAAGTGGGCCGTGAAGGCATCGCGGAGCTGCTTTGAACCAGTGGCGGCATCGTCACGGTTCTCACTCTGACCACCCTCGGCCGCACGCACACCGACACCGAGGTCGCCCGACCACTGGGTGATGCCTTCGTACTCAGCGTTACCAGCGGGAGCAGTGGCCCGCATCCATCCACCGGTCATCGCCGATTCACCGGCACGCCAGTCTTCCCAGGGCAGACGCTTGGGCTCACCCATGTCATCTACAACTAGTTCGGCCTTGGTATAAATCGCATCAGACCGGTTGGTGAAAGAGAACTCGAACATCTTGGACTCAGTAATGGCCTCGGTCGGACATGCTTCGACGCACAAGTCGCAGTGAATACACCGGAGATAGTTGATCTCGTAGATGTACCCGTAGCGCTCACCCGGACTAACGGGGTGGTCCATGGGGTTATCGAGGCCACGGACGTAGATGCAGTTAGCGGGGCAGACACCGGCACAGAGTTCGCAGCCGATGCACTTTTCCATGCCATCTTCGTACCGATTGAGCACGTGACGTCCGTGTTGACGTGGCTGCTTGGGACGCTTCTCCTTGGGATAGCTCGACGTCACCGACGGCCGTCCGATGTGAAGCAACGTGAGCTTGAAGCCGCCGAAGAAATTGAAGGGATTCGCCATTATTGATCGTCTCCGTCAGTCAGTTTCCGCAAGATGTACGGCGGAAGCGGACGCTCACCAACCGTGGGAAGGACCGAGTCCGGGCCAGCTTCTCGATGCAGGCCAATATCGAAGGCTCGCGTGAGGAACGTTGAGGCCACCAGGCTCAGTGCGGCGAGGCCAAAGCCCCAGGCCGGGGAGATGATGAAGCCGGCGACTAGCAGCATCCAAGCCAAGCTCAGCGGAATCAAACGCTTCCAGCCCAGGTCCATCAATTGGTCGTAGCGGAAACGTGGGAGTGCGGCACGGAACCAAACGTAGGCGAAGCAGAACAGTGTCGTCTTACCGAGGAACCACAGAATCGGGAAGACCCACTGAATATGCGGAATGTTGGGCACGTAGCCGGCCGGACCACCAAAGAAGAGGGTCACCATTACCGCCGACATGGTGATGGTGTTCATGAACTCCGCGAGGAAGAACAAGGCGAAACGGATAGAAGAGTATTCCGTGTGGAATCCACCGACGAGCTCGCTCTCGGCTTCGACCACGTCGAATGGCGGACGATTGAGTTCCGCGGTGATGGAGATCAAGAACAGCACGAACGGCACGATGCCAAGACGAATCAGATTCCAGTGCCATACGCCGTGGGCTTGACTCGTCACGATGTCGTGCGTCGAAAGCGATCCGGTGGCGAGGACGACGGTTACAACCGTCATACCCAAAGCGGCCTCGTAGGAAATCATCTGAGCACTGGCTCGCACCGAGGACATCAGCGGGTACTTCGAACCGGAAGACCATCCAGCCAAGATGACGCCATAGACCGAGAGACCCGACATGGCCAGCAAGAGCAAGATGCCAATCGGTGGATCAGCCACCTGAAGAAGGAATGTGTGATGCGCCACCGTGACGGTGCCACCCACGGGCACGATGGAGAACGTAATAAGTGCAGGGATCAAAGCCAAGTACGGGGCCAACTTGAAGGTAAAGCGGTCTGCTTGTGCGGGGATTAAGTCTTCCTTGAAGAAGAGCTTGATGCCGTCCGCGAGTGTTTGGAGGAGGCCGAAGGGTCCCCAACGGTTCGGCCCGATGCGACTCTGCATGTCGGAGATGACTTTGCGCTCAAACCAAATCATTAGCGTTACGCAACCCATCAGCGCTCCGAAGGCCACCAGGACCTTCAATGCGGCAATGATAAATACGGCAAGATTGACGCCGAATACGTAGAGCGGATCACCGGCGGCGAGAATCAGGTGGCTCACAGCGATTCCATCCGAACTTCCACGACCACTTGTTCGGAATCGACAATCCAATTCACGACATTGGCTGAGTCGCTGGCCTCGGCAGTAGCGAGGGTGCCTAGACGTAATGCCACGCAGCCACGCGGTACGGCCCCGTCAGCCAGTACGGCAATAACTTCTGAGCCGCGAGCTGAGGTCAATCGAACGGCACCGCCACTCGTCACACCGATGCGGGTCAGGTCGTGCGGGTTCACGCGAAGCACCGAGGTTGGCACCAACGCGCGCAATGCTTCGGTGCCACGGACTGCCGCTCCATTGTCGTAGATAGTGCGATCGACGACGAGTCGGAGAGAGTACGTGTCGGGCATTGGAATCACGGGGTTGATATCACCAGCCACGTTGCTCAATGTTGGACGCACAGCAACACCGGCCGTACTGGCATCAGACGAGGCAATAGCTCCGGCCCGTGGGGCGATGCCGACCAAGTCGGCGGAGCGAATCCCGGGGAACGCCATGGGGTCCAGCGGACGTCGCTCGGTTTGAGCATCGATACGACCAACGACGACACCCTCCATTGCGGAGCGCATAGCCGAACCGCAGGGGTAGCCCGTGGTTGCTTCAATCACATTGGCGGTTTCTTCGGGGTCCGAAAGTCCAAGGTGCTGCCCGAACTCTTCAGCCAACTCGGACGCAATAGCGACGTCAGGCCACGTTGAACCGGGTGGCGTCACCTTGGGGGCCAATAGTGAAACGCGACCCTCAATATTCGTGACCGTACCCAGACGTTCGTGCATCACCGTGGTGGGAAGCACGACGTCGGCGAAGGCCAGCGAAGGACCGCCGTGACCAGTCACCGCAATCAGCGAGGCCGCCTTCAATGCGGCCGTTGCGAGTGGCGTATCGACAACGTTTTCGAGGATGTCGCCACCGAGAGCAACAATTACCGACTGCTCCCCTGTCGTCACCGCTCGGAGCTGCTCCAGCGTCGAACGGCCGGCAGTAGGTGCGAACTGCTGACCGGGGGCGAGGTTGGGGGTGAGCCCCATGTCCAATGCTCCGTTGACGTTGCCGCGACGCAGCGTTGGGAGGAACTTGGCCTGAGGAAAATGCTCGGCGAAAATACGAATGGCCGCTTCGATAGGGGCCGCTGATTCGGCCACGTTCGGACGACCAACAACAAAGACCACGCTGCTGCCATCGTCACCGATGAGGCGTCGTGCCTCCACCAGATCGGCCGAAGTAAAAAGGCCGCCGTGGGGATGGGACGCCAAAGTGGCGAGCGGTGCATCGTCAGTCGCAATCGCCTGCGCCACGAGGTGAACCTCGCCGGGACGGATAGGCAACTTGACTCGGCTCAACGCCGAGAGTGCCGAGCCGGAGGCCGACATCTCAACTGCATTGGTAGTGCCCTTTACGAGACCTTCGCGAAGGCGAAGGAATAGGACTGGCAACTCTTCACGGAGATCACCGGTAAGAAGAACAACAGTGCACGCTTCGGCCGCTTCATTGATCGTGGCTCGCGGCAGAGCGGCCACCAAGACGGGGTCGAGACCATCGCCGTACTGAGCATCAATGGAGTCAGTGCCAACCACGCCACGGAAGAAACGCTGCCACGCAAAGGCGCCTTCGTTCGTCAATGCCGCGCCACCGATGGCACCAACTGCCGAGGGGGTCGGGGCACTGGAAATGATTCGGGCTGCTTCGCGAAGTGCTTCGCCCCACGTGGCCGTTTCCAATTCACCATTACGGCGGATCATCGGTTCCATGATTCGACGTGCCGAATCGGTGAGTGGTGCTTCGTCAATGCCGACTACGGAGTCAATGGCGAAACGACCCTTGTCGCAGAGCCAGCCGTGGTTAACGGCTTCGCTGTCCATGCCGAGAACGCGGGTCAAACGATTGCTAGACGATTGGACGGCAACGCGACAGCCAACCGCACAAGTGGTGCAGGTGCTTTCGACTTGCTCGAGGTCCCAAGGTCGGGCGGTGAAGCGATACGGCTTAGCGGTCAGTGCGCCAACGGGACAAATCTGAACAGTGTTGCCGGAGAAGACCGAGTCAAACGGCTCGGTAGGAGATGGTGCGACTTCGATATTGTCGCCACGACCGGCAAAGTCAATCTGGGCGTCGCCGGCAACTTCTGAGGCGAATCGGGTACAGCGACTGCACTGGATGCAGCGTTCACGGTCGAGCAGCACGAGCTCACCGATTTCGATGGGCTTGGGAAAGTGGCGCTTCTCTTCGATGAAACGGGTTTCACCAGATCCGTGGGCCAACGTTTGGTCTTGAAGCGGACATTCGCCACCTTTGTCGCACACGGGGCAGTCGAGCGGGTGGTTGGCCAGCAGGAACTCCAAGACACCGTCTTGGGCCTTCTTGACCTTCTCGCTCTCCGTGTTGACGACCATGCCTTCACCGACCTGGATGTAACAGGCGGGCTGCAACGTGGCGCCACGGGGACCATCGACCTCTACGAGACACATGCGACAGACGCCGACGGGCTCCATGCGGGGGTGATAGCAAAAGCGTGGGATGTACGTTCCCACGCGGTCGGCGGCCGCAATCAACATCTCACCCTTGGTCGCGGTGACTTCGCGTCCATTAACGGTGAGAGTAACGATGGTCCGTGTTTCGAGGGCGTCAGTCATGGGGGCATCCGTTGTGGTCGACGTGAGCAATGAAGTCATCACGGAAGTTGGTGATGGCCGAGTGAATGGAAGAGGGAATTGACGGACCGAGCACGCAGATGGTGGTCTGCTGCGGGGGCCACGACAGACCTGGGGCGATGTTGTCGCAGAGATCTAGGAGAAGATCGAGGTCTTCACGACGGCCGCCACCGTGTTCCATGCGGTACATGATGCGTTCGAGCCAGCCCGAACCTTCACGGCATGGCGTGCACTGTCCACACGACTCACGGGAGAAGAACTTGGTAATACGCCAGGCTGCGCGAACGACGCAGCTGTCTTCGTCGAGCACCACAATGGATCCCGAACCGAGCATCGATGCCTGTTCCGCTACTTCGTCCTGACCGAGGGGAATATCGAGTTGCTCGGGGGTGAACCACGGAGCGGAAACGCCGCCAGGAATGAAAGCCTTGATCTTCTTGTCACCGATGATGCCACCACCGAGCGCGGGATCAAAAATGATGTCGCGGAAGGTGTTCTTCACCATTTCGAGTTCATACACGCCGGGGTTTTTCACACGACCGGAGAGAGCAAAGAGTCGAGTGCCGGCCGAGCGACCTTGGCCGAGCGCGGCGAATGCGGCGCCGCCGTTGTTGACGATCCACGGCATGTTGGCCATCGTCTCAACGTTGTTGACGACCGTGGGCTGACCGTAGAGACCAATGGCGGCTGGGAAGTATGGAGGCTTGATACGGGGGAACCCGCGCTTGCCTTCGAGTGCTTCGATCAGCGCCGTCTCTTCGCCGCAAATGTAGGCACCGGCACCGGGGTGAACAATGATGTCGAGAGAGAAACCTGATCCAAAGATGTCTGAGCCCAATGCGCCGTGCTCGTAGGCATCGTTGACGGCCTGCTGTAAGCGCTCGAGACCGAGGGCGAACTCGCCGCGGAGATAGATAAAAGCCTGCGAGACCTGGAGGGCGTACGCCGCAATGGTGACGCCTTCGACGAGCTGGTGTGGCTCGCGCTCTACGAGATAGTGGTCCTTAAATGTGGCGGGCTCTGACTCGTCGCCATTAACCACGAGATACGAAACGGGTGCCTTACGCAGCATGGACCATTTACGACCGGCGGGGAAGCCCGCTCCCCCACGTCCCAACAGAGACGCGGCGTCGACTTCAGCGGCCACGGCTTCGGGGTGCATGGTGAGTGCTTTACGCAGTGCCGTAAAGCCGTCGGTGGCCAAGTAGCGCGACATGGAGTGGCTGTCGGCGTACTCCGAACGGGAAGAGACAATCTTGGGTGCGGTCAGGACGGCCATTACTTCGTCTCCTTCGCCGCGCGAGCTTCGCGTGCCGTTTGGGCCGCTTCGCGTTCAGCGGCAACTTGGGCCCGTGGCGCTCGGAGTCCGCCGTTACGACGAACTCGAATCAAGGTGCCGTGCGGTGGGATTTCATCGTCACGTCGACCGTTTCGAAGATCAGAAACGAGAGCGTCGAGAGCGTCAGGCGTCGTGGTACGAACGTAACGGTGGTTCACTTGCACGACTGGCGCGATGTCACAGTCAGCGAGACATTCAGTCTCTTCAAGGGTGAACAGTCCGTCGGCTGATGTACCGCCGACCGAACAACCCAACGTCTTGCTGGCGTGGTCCAAAAGTTCTTCACCGCCGGCCAGAAGACAGGCAATGTTGGTGCACACACCAACCACGTACTTTCCGACGGGCTCGAGGTGGAACATGTCATAAAAGCTCGCGGTGCCTCGAACTTCGGCGGGCGACGTCCCCGTGAGTTCAGCAACTTCGGCCATACCTTCGTCGGTCAAATAACCGTCTTGCTCTTGGGCGAGGTGGAGTAACGGCAGCATTGCTGAACGCTTCTGGGGATACAGCGCAACGAGTTCATCGGCACGCTGGCGAATGTCGGGGCGGAGATAACTCATCGGTCCACTTCTCCCATTACGGGGTCAACGGTTGAAATCACCGTGATGGTGTCAGACATCAAACCTCCGCGCATAAGCAGCGGGATGGCCTGGAGGTTGACGAAGGAAGGTGCGCGCACGTGGATGCGGTACGGACGAGGACCACCGTCGGCCACGATGTAGCAACCCAATTCACCGCGAGGCGATTCGATAGCCGAGTAGACCTCACCGGCCGGCACGTGGAACCCTTCGGTGAACAACTTGAAGTGGTGAATTAACGCTTCCATGGACTCGTCAATGCGGGCGCGTGGTGGTGGGGTGACCTTGGGATCTTGGGTCCGGTAATCACCCTTGGGCATCATGTCGATGCACTGACGAACAATCTTGATGGACTCGCGAATTTCATTGAGTCGAATGGCGTAACGGTCGAAGTTGTCGCCGTACGTACCGACAATGACGTCGAAGTCGATCTGGTCGTAGGCCAAGTACGGCATCTCCTTGCGGAGGTCCCACGGAACACCAGTAGAGCGAAGCAACGGACCAGTGAGACCCAGCGCCAAGGCTTCTTCGGCCGTGATAGGGGCGACACCCTCCATGCGCTGACGGAAGATCACTTGACCAGTCAAGAGTTGGTCGTATTCGTAGGTACGGGCATCAATCGTGTCGCAGATGACTAGAACGTCGTCCTGCCAACCATCGGGCAGATCGGCGGCCACGCCACCAGGTCGTACGTAGTTCAAGTTCAAGCGCAGGCCGGCCGTCTTTTCAAAGAAGGCCAAGACCAGTTCGCGCTCACGGAGACCGTAGATCATCATTGAGGTGGATCCGAGGTCCATACCGTTCGTCGCCATCCACACGAGGTGACTGGAGATTCGGTTCAACTCACTCATGAGCATGCGAATCCAGATGGCGCGGTCAGGTACCTCGATACCTAGCAACTTTTCAACGGCGATCGAGTAGCTCAGCTCATTATTGATCGGGCTGAGGTAGTCCATACGCGTGACGTTGGTGCCGCCCTGCACGTAGCTGAGCTCTTCGCCCTGCTTTTCCATACCCGTGTGGAGATAGCCAATAACGGGCTTGGTCCGAAGAACGAATTCTCCGTCGAGTTCCAGCATCAGACGCAATACGCCGTGCGTACTGGGGTGACTCGGACCCATGTTGATAATCATCAACTCATCGTCACGACTCTCAAAGTCGATAGCTGAGGGATCCAAAGTGCGGCCATCGAGGTTCAGCACTGCACCCATTTCACGACCAAGTTGGTCGCTTTGCGTGTCCCGACGAAAACCGAGCTCCTGGGGTCCTTCGCTCGTCTCAGCAACGAGGAGAGGTTCGCGGTCAATTGAACGGACGGAGTTCTTAGTGGTGTCACTCATCGTGGACCTGGCGCTTCCTTGAACTGCACGGGGACTCGACCAATGCCGTAGTCCTTGCGCAGTGGATGACCTTCCCAGTCCTCCGGCATCAAGATGCGCGTGAGGTCAGGGTGATTAGTGAACTGAACACCGAATAGGTCGAAGGCTTCGCGCTCCATGGCTTCGGTACCGGGGTATTCCTGAAAGAGCGTTTCGAGAAAACAGTCTGACTCTGGAACCTGCACGCGAATACGCACACGCACTCGACGACTCAGGCTTAGAAGATTGACCACGATTTCGAAACGTTCACCCGCAACACCTGCGGGCAGTGGGCGATCGGCGTGACTGAGATAGTCCACGGCGCAGAGGTCGACGCACATTTCAAATCCGTCGGCACGAAAAGCAACCACGAGGTCCCGGTACTGTTCGCGCGTCGGGAAGCAAGCGAGATCGGCGTTGAGACCTTCGCTGGTTATGACGCCGGCAGGGGCGTTGGCGGGAAGAGCTATCACTTGGGAGTTCCCAAACGGACCGAAACGGGCACTTCAGGAGTCCAGAGGCCCGTCGTCGAAGCGGTGATGCCCGGAAGGCCCGCCTCGCGACGCTTCATGATTTCACCGGTGCGAATCTGCTCGTGGAGCGTCAAAATGGCGTGCATCAAGGTCTCGGGGCTCGGCGGGCAACCGGGGGCGTAGACGTCCACGGGCACGATTTGGTCGACGCCCTGAACAATGGCGTAGTTGTTAAACATGCCGCCGGTCGAAGCACAAACACCCATGGAGATAACCCACTTGGGTTCCATCATCTGGTCGTAGACCTGACGAAGCACGGGGGCCATTTTTTGGCTCACCCGTCCCGCCACAATCATCAAGTCGGCCTGACGAGGTGAGTTACGAAACACTTCCATGCCGAAACGGGCGAGGTCGTAGTCGGCAGCACCTGCGGCCATCATTTCAATCGCACAGCACGCCAGTCCGAAAGACGCTGGCCACAGTGACGCCCGGCGAGCCCAACGAACCAGGTCTTCGACGCGGCCGGTCAGAAAGTTGTGCTGGAGATCTTCGAGAGCCAAGGGCTACGCCGCCTTTGTGGTTGAACCGATACGGCTAATTGTTGATTCGCTGGTGCGCGACGGCGCACCCTTCGTCAAGCGCTTCACGGGACCCCACGAAAGGGCTCCTTCGCTAACGAGAAAGAGGAGGGCTCCGAAGACAACAACGGAGAAGAGGAGAACTTCAACGAGTCCGAAGGCCCCGAGTTGACGGAAGACCACGGCGAAGGGGTACATAAAGACGACTTCGATGTCGAAGATGACGAAGATCATGGCGACGAGATAGAAGCGCACGGGGAAGCGAGTCGGCGGCTCAATTTCGGGGACGATGCCACATTCATACGGTGCCAACTTTGCGTCAGTGGGTCGCTTGTGAGGAGCCAGCAGAGCCGACGCTACAAACGATCCAGAAGCAAACAAAGCACCCAGAACAAGGAGTCCCAGTATGGGGATGTACTGGTCCATCGGTTATTAGTTCTACCAGAAAACGAAGGGAGTTCCGACATTTCTGTTCGGCCGGTCCCGTCACACCACTGGGCTTCGACTCGTAGGGTGGCGACATGACTTCTCGTGCCTATCCCTCGCCCTCGCACATCTTTGACGTCGTGATCGTCGGAGGTGGGCCTTCTGGCTCCGCGGCCGCCTACTGGCTGGCTTCCGCCGGGTGGGATGTCTGTTTAATTGAGAAAAAGACGTTCCCCCGCGAAAAGACATGCGGTGACGGACTCACCCCCCGATCGGTGCACCAACTCGCCGAAATGGGCCTCGAGGGTGAAGTGGCTAAGCACGGACACAAGTACTCCGGCCTTCGCTCCTATGGCTTTGGTGCCTCCATCGAAATGCAGTGGCCCGAACACCCCGTATTCCCGAACTACGGCTACTCCATCACCCGCTACAGCCTTGATGGCATGGTGGCCGAACGCGCGCAGTCTCACGGAGCCACCCTCCTCACCGGCAGCGAAGTCGTTGGTCTCTTGAACGCCTCTGACCCCATCGAGGGCAAGCTTCGTGGCTGCGCCGGTGTTATCGCCAAGGACAAAGAAACCGGCAACACGCACGAAATCATGGGTCGCGTCGTCCTTGTCGGCGATGGACAAAACTCCCGAATTGGTCGTGAACTCGGCGTTAGTCGCCGGCGTGACTGGCCCATGGGAATGGCGATTCGTGGCTACTACAAGAGCGACCGTCACGACGAGCCGTGGATTGAGTCTCACCTCGACATCCGCAGTCCCGAGGGTGAAGTCGTCCCCGGCTACGGCTGGATATTCCCGCTCGGCGATGGTCGAGTCAACGTTGGTGTTGGCCTTCTCTCCACCGATCGCGCCTGGAAGGGCATCAACACCACCAAACTCCAGGAGTACTTCGTCGCCCAGACGGCTCAGGCGTGGGGCCTTAACGAGTCCACTTCCTGCGGCCCCCCAACTGGAGGACGCCTACCAATGGGCCTAGCCCTCGGACCTCGCGTCGGACCGAACACGTTGACCATTGGTGATGCCGCCGGCACCGTCAATCCCTTCAACGGTGAGGGCATTGCCTACGGTTACGAGACTGGCCGCCTGGCCGCTGCCGTAGTGGGTGAGGCCCTCATTGCCGACGATCTCGGCAAGCTCAGCCTCTATGACACGCGAATCGACGACGCCTACGGCGAGTACTACAAGGTCGCCCGCATGTTTGTTCGCATCATTTCCGAGCCTCAGATTTTGTCCATCTGTGTCAAGTTCGGCCTCCGAGTCGAGCCTCTCATGAAGGAGCTTCTCGCGATTATGGCCAACCTCATGAGCAACGGCACGCGTGGACCGGCCGAACTCGGTTTCGGTGCGATGTCCAAGTTGGTCGACATCATCCCCCAGCAAGCATTTGACCTTCTACTGAATCGAGGTTCAGAGTCATGAGTAACCAAATCACCTTCGCCAACACCGTGCTACTTGGTTTTATCGCTGGAGCCACCATCTCACTTGGACTGCTGCTCGGTCGCATGAAGGCACCCGCTCCACGGTTCCGGGCCCTCCTCAATGCCATTGCCATCGGAATCTTGCTCTTCTTGTTCGTTGATGTACTCCACGGTGCCATTGCGCAACTCGAAGTCGCCATCGACAACCACAACCACGGCCTAACGTTCTTACGCACCGTGCTCCTCATAGGTGGACTCGCCCTTGGGATCTTGGGACTGGTGGGCTACGACAGCTGGAGCAAGCGACGCCGCGCGAAGCTCACCGAAGTATCCGAAGAAAACGACTGGACGCCGGCCGCCCGC
>WLKR01000002.1 GCA_009701115.1 Actinomycetota bacterium
AGCCAAGAAAATTACACAATCAATCAGACGCCCACGGGTGATTTGCTCGTTGTCGAGAACTTAACGACGACTTTCCATACGGCGCGTGGACCACTACCCGCCGTTGGTGGAGTGAGCTTCCGACTAGGTGCCAATGAAACTCTGGGTGTCGTTGGCGAGTCAGGCTCAGGCAAGACCGTGCTCAGTCGCACCATTATGGGACTCCAGCCACGAACCAACGTTGAGGTGGGAGGCTCCGTGCTTCTCGATGGTCACCAAATTGTTGGGGCGACAGACGAGGATCTCCGCGACATATGGGGAACCAAGGTCGCGATGATTTTCCAAGACCCTATGACGTCGCTCAACCCGGTGACCAAGATTGGCAAGCAGATCGGCGAGTCCCTGCAGGTCCGCCTTGGAATGAACAAGGCCGAGGCCAAGGCGCGGGCGATCGAGCTGCTCACACTCGTTGGCATTCCTTCGCCAGAAGAGCGTTACGAGGCCTACCCGACCCAGCTGTCGGGTGGTATGCGTCAGCGCGTAATGATTGCCATTGCTCTGGCATGCAACCCCACTCTGTTGCTCGCTGACGAACCCACAACGGGTCTCGACGTAACCATCCAGGCCCAGATTCTCAACCTTCTCGACGAGCTACAGCTCAAGATGAAGATGAGCGTCGTCCTCGTTACCCATGACCTTGGTGTCGTAGCCACACGAACCGACCGCATCATCGTCATGTATGCCGGACGCATTGTTGAAATGGGCACGACCAAAGAAGTCTTCCGCGACCACCGTATGCCGTACACCCGCGCACTTTTGGAGTCGACACCTCGGGTTTCCAACCCCAGTCACACGCGCCTCCAAACCATTCCAGGTCGACCACCAAACCTTCTCAAGCTCACCGAGGGTTGCGCCTTTGCACCGCGGTGCAGTCGTGCCCTCGAGAAGTGCTCCCAAGTGCGCCCGGATCTGGAGCCAACTGGCACAGACGGCCATTATTTCGCCTGCTGGAACCCCTTGGACGCCCAGAGCGCCCCTGTAACAATCGCCACAGGCTCCACTAAAGAATTTGGAGAAGACAATGTCCGAGGCTAATAAAAAAGTCGTTCTGTCTGTTAAGAACCTGGAAGTCACGTTCCGCAAGGGTCGCCAGCGCGTCAGTGCTGTCGCCGGCATTTCTTTTGACCTCTACGAGGGTGAGACTCTTGGTCTCGTAGGCGAATCTGGTTGCGGAAAATCAACTACTGGTCGCGCCTTAATGCAGATTGTTCCATCAACTGGTGGCCAGATATTCGTCGACGGTGATGAACTCACGAGTCTGAAGAAGGAAGAAGCCCGTAATCTTCGCCGCAAGATGCAGATGATCTTCCAAGACCCGATTAGTTCGCTCAACCCACGACGACGCGTCAAGGACATTGTTGCCGAACCACTGGACTGCTGGAAAACTGCAAAAGGTGCCGAGCGCGATGCAATCGTGTCCGACCTTCTCAACCAGGTAGGAATCGACCCGGCCGTCTATGGCAATCGTTACGCACGCCAATTCTCGGGTGGTCAATGCCAGCGGATTTCAATCGCTCGTTCACTTGCGATGCGTCCCCGACTCTTGATTTGCGATGAAGTCGTATCAGCACTAGACGTCTCAATTCAGGCGCAGATTCTCAACCTGCTGGAGGACCTGAAAAAGGAGTATGGATTGACCATGCTCTTCATCGCCCACGACCTAGCGGTTGTGAAGAACATCTCCGACCGGGTGGCCGTTATGTATCTCGGCAAGCTTTGTGAGATTGGCCCTAGCGACACCCTGTATGCCACCCCGGCACACCCGTACACCTCTTTCTTGTTGGGCGCAGCCCTAGAGGCCGATCCTGAGATTCAGCAGAATCACGCGACATTGGGTGGTGAGCCACCAAGCCCCCTCAACCCACCTAGCGGCTGCCGATTCCGGACTCGCTGCCCCTTCGCTACGGAGAAGTGTGCCGCTGAAGAGCCGCAGTTGCGCGACATTGGGTCCGGCCATCAGGTTGCCTGCCACTACCCACTCGTTGGTGCGAATCAGTAACTAGATACAAAAAAATCCCCCCGACTCTAAGGTCGGGGGGATTTTTCTTTGTCGCTCTATTCAGCGGCTGGAGTTTCTTCTGTTGATGCCTCTTCCACAGGTGCAGTCTCAGCGGCACCCTCAACTGCTGGTGCCTCCACTGCGAACTCAGCCCATGCGGCCTGAGCCTCTGTCTCTGGAGTGAATTCACCGTAGTTGATACCGCCGATGTAGTTACCTTCAGCGTCGTAGGCGTGTGAACCGAAGGCTTCACGGTATTCCTCTGAGACTTCCCCACCGTCGGCTGCGCCCTTGATGGACAGACTGATGCGGCGACGCTGGGTGTCCAGCTCGATGATCTTGACCCACAACTCTTCACCGACAGCAACGACTTGGTCCGGAGACTCAACGTGGTGCGCTGCGATTTCTGAGATGTGTACGAGACCTTCAATACCCTCGCCCACCTGGACAAACACACCAAACGGAACGAGCTTGGTGATACGGCCATAAACCAACTGATTGACAGCGTGGCCGTCGGCAAAGACCTGCCAGGGGTCGCTCTGCGTCTTACGGAGGGACAGGCTGATGCGTTCCTTGGAGTAGTCGACTTCCATGACCTCAACCTCAACCTCGTCACCAACCGCCACAACCTGGCTGGGGTGCTCGATGTGGTTCCAGCTGAGCTCGGAAACGTGGATAAGTCCGTCCATACCACCAAGGTCCACGAATGCACCGAAGTTGACCACGGATGAAATGTGGCCACGGCGGCGCTCACCGGGCTTGAGATTGGTGAGGAAGTCGCCACGCTGTTCCTTCTGGCTCTCTTCGAGCCAGGCACGGCGTGAAAGCACCACGTTGTTACGGTTGCGGTCGAGTTCAATGATCCGCGCCTCAACGGTCTTGCCGATGTAGGGCTGGAGATCACGAACACGACGTTGCTCTACGAGCGATGCGGGGAGGAAGCCTCGAAGACCGATGTCTACGATCAGACCACCCTTAACAACCTCAATAACGAGGCCGGAAACGACCTGGTTACGGTTCTTGAGATCTTCAATGTTGGCCCAAGCCTTCTCGTACTGAGCGCGCTTCTTGGACAGGACCAGACGGCCTTCCTTGTCTTCCTTTTGGAGGACGAGAGCTTCGATTTCTTCACCAATTGAGACAATCTCAGAGGGATTGACATCGTTACGGATGGAGAGTTCGCGGGAAGGGATTACACCTTCGGACTTAAAGCCAATGTCGAGGAGCACTTCATCGCGGTCAATTTTGACCACAATGCCTTTTACAAGGTCACCATCTTCGAATTCCAGAATGGTGTCGCCTACAACAGTGGCTAGATCAGTTCCAACCATGTTGTCTTCAGTGACAACCCGGGGAACGTAGTTACCTTCGGAATCGAAGGTTCCCATTGGGACCTTCGAAAGAAGGCCGGAAATTTCAGTCATTACAATCCTTACAGCTTGGCCACACCGGGGCCGTCTCGGCTACAGAGCTGAACTACCGGCGTTAGTTCAGAAGTGCCAGCCTACCAGCGGTTTCGGGTCTATTTAGCCGTGGACCAGTTAGTGCCCCAGTTGAGAGATATCTCCAGTGGAACCGACAGGCTGGCTGCTCCGGTCAAAGCCGAGCGGACAATCTCGGTCACGGCCGAGTGCTCGGATTCGGGCGATTCGACAACGACTTCATCGTGAACCTGAAGAACTAGCCTCGACATCAATCCTGCGGACGAAAGACCCTGATCAAGGCGTACAAGGGCGTATTTAAAGATGTCAGCAGCCAGACCTTGAATACCGGCATTCATAGCCTGGCGCTCTGCGGCGGCCTTTTGTGGGCCCACGGCCGTCGCAAGATCGGGGAACGGTCGAATCCGACCGAATTCAGTCCGTGAGAATCCCTGGGCACGCACTTCGCGAACCGCACGCTCCGTATAGGCCTTCAGGCTCGGGAAGCCTTCGAAATACTGATTCATGATGGCCTTGGCGTCCCCCACCGAAATCCCGAGCCGCTGTGAGAGCCCAAAAGCCTCCATGCCGTAGGCCAGTCCATAGGAGACAGCCTTAGCCTGCTCACGTTGGTCCTTCGTAACGTCTCCTAAGTCGGTGTCAAAGACGACTGCCGCGATGGCTGTGTGTACGTCCTGGGCGCTCTCAAACGCCTCCAGAAGCCCTGGATCCTGTGAGAGGTGGGCCAGAATACGCAACTCGATCTGGTTGTAGTCAGCCACCAGGAATGTCCATCCCTCTCGCGGGACGAACGCGGTGCGCAACCGACGACCCTCTTCGCTGCGAACGGGGATGTTATGGAGATTGGGGGCTTCCGACGAAAGGCGCCCCGTACGGGCCACCGTTTGATGGAACGTCGCGTGGATTCGTTCATCGACGGCCACTGTGGCGATAAGTGGAGCGCCGTACGTACCGCGCAGTTTGTCCAGTTCGCGAAACCGCAAGATCTCCGGGACGATGGCGTGTTCGTCAATAATGGCTTCGAGACTCGTGGCATCAGTCGAGAAACCAGATTTAATCTTTTTTGTCGGAGTTAGTCCGAGCTCCTCGAACAGTACGGTTTGTAGTTGCGCCGGGGAGTTCACCTTGAACTCATGTCCCGCGATCTCTTGGATCTTGGCGTCCAGTCGAACAACTTCATGCCCAAAACCCTCCGCAATAGAAACGAGCAGATTGCGATCGACGCGTATGCCGAGAACCTCCATGCGGGCGAGCACGGCGACGAGGGGCAACTCGATATCGAAATACACCCGACCAAGTTGATTCTCTTCAATAGCTGCTTGCATCACTTCGTTGAGCTGAATGCTGTGCGCTAAACGTGTGGCGAGAATCTCATCGGTACTTTCAGCGTCGAAGAGCGAGACGGGGGCGTTCGAAACCACAACGCCGAGGTGCTGGGTCAGAAGTGCTTCGAGGGTGTAGGCCCCCGAGGCCGAATCGATGAGATAGCCGGCAATGGTGGTATCCCAGAGTGGGGCGCCCAGATCAACGTCCATCTCCCCCAGGGTCCGATACAAACCCTTTAAATCGTGGCCACCGAGTCTGACGCCGGCCAGTGTGGGGGCAACGGCGGCCAGGTCGCCAATGAATACTGACGCCAAACCTCTGTCGGTAACGGCGATTCGAGTCCCGGCCCAGGCCACAATCGCACCGGCTTCAAAGTCGAGCTTGGCGATAGATGAGACGACTTCTAGTGGCTTCACCTCTACAGTCGAGACATTGACCGTTGGCTCCTCAAAGCCCCCAGGTTGTCCGAGAAGACCTTCATTGATGATGCGGTCATAACGCGACTTCATCGCGTTCATCTCAAATCGCTCAAAGAAGGCGTTTATTGCCGCACGATCCCAATCTCCCAGGTGGAACCTTTCGGGCTGCACATCAATCGGAACACTACGAACTAGGCGCATCACTTCTAAATTTGAGCGGGCCAAAAGTTCGTTGTTCTCCATATTCTCCCGAAGCTTGGGAGTCATGGTGCTCGTTGCTGCAAAAATCGCATCAAAGTCTGGATGTTCGGCGAGGAGCTTGGCGGCCGTCTTCTCGCCAACACCCGGGACCCCTGGCAAATTATCTGAGGGATCTCCTCGTAGGGCCGCAAGCATCGGATATCTCGCTGGCTCCACGCCACAGCGAGCGAATATCCCGGCTTCGTCATAGAGGTCGTAGTCCGACACGCCTCGCTTGTTATAGAGAACGCGAATATACGGATCCTCCACTAACTGGAATGAATCACGATCACCGGTCACAACCACTGTTGGAATGCCATTGTCACGGCCCCACGTCGCCAACGTGGCCAGAACGTCGTCAGCCTCGAAGCCAGGAACCCCAATCACGGGAATCCCGAGTACCTCGCAGAAATTGCGGATCAGATCAAACTGATGGTCGAGCTCTTCGGGCGTTTCCGCCCGACCCCCTTTGTAGTCAACGGCCATCTCGTCACGGAACGTGCCACCGGGGAGATCAAAAGCCACCACCAGGGCTCTAGGTGTCTGTGACTTAATCAACGTATTCAACATTGATGCGAATCCGTGCAGGGCGTTTGTTACTAAACCCTCCGATGTTGCGATGTCAGTAGAAAGTGCGTAAAACGCTCGGAACGCGAGCGACATGCCGTCCAGTAGCAAGAGTGGACGCTCATCCTCCTGCTTACTCAACGTGGGAGCCCGCGATGATCTCTTGGGCTACGTCACGCATGCGCCGTCGAGACTTCATGGCCGACTGCTGAATGAGTTCAAACGCTTCGCTCTCGGCTAAGCCTTTAACCGCCATGAGGTGCTCTTTAGCCTGTTGCACCATTTCTCGAGTTTCAATCTTGTCGTCAACCACTGGAGACTCGGGTGACTCGACATTCAGTGGTTCAGGCTTGTTCAAAATGGAAGCCAACTTTGGGAGCAACTCCGCGCTCCGGAAGGGCTTCACGAGGTAGGCCGACACACCGGCGTCCCGTGCCTTCTCGATTAACTCACGCTGGGAGAATGCAGTCAACAAAACTACGGTCGTGGGCAATGACTCCACGAGACGGGCCACCTCGATACCGTCCAGACCTGGCATCTTGACGTCCAACAGAGCTAGGTCTGGGAGGAGGTCTCGAATCATCTCGGCCGCGTCGTCACCGCGTGCTGCCTCGCCGACTACGTCATAGCCGGCCGACTCCAAGATCTCTTTCAAATCCAAGCGAATAATCGATTCATCATCAGCAATAACAACACGTGTACTCATGACACCACCTTGGGTTCCCATTCGATCATCAAGTTTTCCAACAATTTCTCCAACTGCTGCTTACGGCCTCGCTGCTCCGCAATAGCTGCTTTGGCTATATCGCATTGTCGTTCAATGCCAGAAAGGTCGGCGGTGGCTTGAGGAGTCTCGCTCACTAGAGCACGGACATGGAGATCCTCGCGCATCTCCTCCCAGACGGTCAACTGCTCAACGAGAGTTCTAATCTGCTCATCGGTAGCGATTATGTCCCGAGTGGCCTCTTCAACCTGTTTGGCGACGCGCACCTGCTTCATGGGGCAATTCTACGCTCACGAGCCGCCATAAACACCGACCACCGACCACTCGTTTGCCAGTACGGCGTTGCGCACCTTCTCAAAATCAAGAGGCGTTACAACTCGACCATCCAAGAGGATGTCACTCGGGCCAAGGTGGAACTGGTCCACGAGTTCGGCGTTGGCAAAACGGCCCAAGGCCGTCTCGAAAAACCCCCCTATGTATGGCTGCAGACCGTGTTCCAGCGCTTGTTCAATCATCGTGCGCGCGATCGAGCGACCACCCACCCTGGCTGGCTTAACACAAACCACTGACGCTGCTGTGTAGCGCACCACATTTCGGATGTCCTGCATCGAACGTATGGACTCGTCGAGGGATAGTCGAACACCGGAATCTTGTAGCTCATAGTGGGCGGTGTAATCCCCCACCTTGCCAATCTGTTCAACAAACGAAACTGGAGCGTGCACCGAAGCCAGCGCCACGTGCTCAAGAACCTGATCGATAGTGGGGCAACTCGCGTTGTAGTCGAGCACCACGGGACAAGTCAACCCCTGAATCGCCTCGAAGGCCCCTGAGTCAACAAACGGGCTGACTTTCAGGCGCACCAACGAAACGGAGCTTGTGACCGCGGGAATATACGGAACACCGATGAGGGAGCCAGTGGCGATGCCACTCGAAACCGATGACTCAACATTGTTTTGCTGGCGAACCTCGCCGTCATACAAGGCCCCTTCAATCAACGCCGCCGAAGCGCGACTGACCGCATCGTTACCAAAGAGCGCCGGAATCTGAGCCCAGAACGGGTGGTGGGCATTTCGAGCGCGCACGCTAAGGAATCGAGGAATTGCGATGCGTTCGAGATGTTCAAGCACCTCGGCCAGCGCCGCGTCACCATTGATACTCTGCATTTGAGGCGATATCTCGGCGACGCCAACAAAGTCACCGTCAGAAAGCGCCAACGCAATGCTTGTCCGAGATTCATGGGTCTCGACACCCGAAGGAATACTCTGAGGCAATTTCCGCTCAAAAACTGACAACTGTGCCTTCACAAACAGCCACCTTAGAACGAATGCTAACTTTGTGTTCCTGCCCGGATGGCGGAATGGCAGACGCAGGGGACTCAAAATCCCCCGATCGCAAGGTCGTGTGGGTTCAAGTCCCACTCCGGGCACCACTACGGTTATGACTATGTCCCCAGTTCGAGACACCTCGGTCGTTGCACTCTTCCCCGGTCAGGGCGCTTTGACCTCTGGAGCCGGTCTGCCGTGGGCAGGTATTCCTAGTTGGGACCTTGTAACTGCCATTTCAGAAGTGACGAATGTGGACGTCGCTCACATACTTCTAACGGCTGATCACGAGGAAGTTGTTCGCACCGATAACGCACAACTTGCGACATACGCCCTCTCTCTCGTCGGTTGGCATGCGTACCTCGAAACCAACAGCCCTCCAGGGTTGTTCCTTGGGCACAGTCTTGGTGAGTTCACGGCTCTCGTCGCTGCTGGCGTACTGGACTACGTTGCTGGCGCTCGCCTCGTCTGCGCTCGCGGCCGAGCCATGCAACAGGCTAACGAAGAACACCCAGGCACCATGGCGGCCCTTATGGGCGGGGACGACAAAGCTCTAGTTCGACTTAGCGAGATCAACAATCTGTGGCTCGCCAACTTCAACGGCGAAGGTCAGACCGTGGTCTCCGGCACACTGGAAGCCATCGAGGAGCTCGAGCAACGTGGCCGGGAATTGGGATGGCGCCGTGTAACGCGACTCAAGGTCGGTGGTGCCTTTCACTCCCCCCTCATGGCAACGGCGCAAGAGGAGCTTGACCGGGTGCTCGCCGCGACTGACTTTCTAGAGACTGACGCGCAAGTCTTCGCCAACGTTGACGGATTGCCACGTCATGGCGGTGACGCTTGGCGTTCCTTGCTCTCGAGACAGCTCACCGAACCTGTGCAGTTCCTGCGATCAGTGGTGGCGTTGCCGGATTCAGCGAGTCAAACAGTCGAGATGCCGCCGGGTTCTGTGCTCACCGGTCTGACTAAACGTATTCGATCATTCGCAGAGCAGCACATTGCCGAACCTCGAGAGGACCAATCATGAGTCGAGTTGTCGTAGTCACGGGAGCCAGTCGTGGAATCGGAGCCGCCACTGCCGCTGCCTTTGTGGAACTGGGCGACACGGTCGTCGCGATTTCTCGCAGCGGGGTGGCCCCCAACGGGGTTGCTAAATCACTCGCGATTGACGTCGCCGATGGCGCGGCCCTCAAAGAAGCCTGTGAAGGGATTGTCGATGAATTCGGCCCCATCGAGGTCTTGGTCGCTAATGCTGGAATAACTCGCGACGGCCTCGCCTTGCGAATGTCTACCGAGCAGTGGCGCGAGGTGTTATCTATCAATCTCGACGGGGGGTTCTACAGCGCGCAGGCTGCCATGGGCTCCATGATCAAGAATCGGAAAGGTTCAATCATCTTCATAGGCTCGGTCTCACCATTTCTGGGTATCCCCGGTCAAGCGAACTACGCAGCGGCTAAGGCTGGACTTGTGGGGCTCGCTCGTTCACTTGCCACCGAATTAGCCCGTCGCAATATCACCGTCAATGTGATCGCACCGGGGTTTATCGACACTGAGATGACCGCTGAACTTGGTGCTGGCCTCGACGCCATTCTTTCTCGGATTCCGGCCAGCCGTATCGGTCAACCCGAGGAGATTGCCCAAGTGGCCATATTCTTGGCCTCGGAGCAGGCTCGATACATCACTGGCGCCGTTCTACCCGTAGACGGTGGCTTAGGCATGGGCCTCTAACTACCGTTGAGCCCAGACAGAAACTACGATGAGACAAACGAAGGAGCAGTAATGGACCGCGCAGAAGCCCTTGAAAAGTTCAACCAGCACGCCGTAGATGTACTTGCGGTCGAAGTATCTCAGTTGACCCTTGACGCGACATTTGGCGACGATCTCGGAGCCGACAGTCTTGACCTTGTGGAATTGGTTATGGCACTCGAAGAAGAGTTCGATGTTGAGGTCGGCGAAGACGAATTGAAAGACATTCGGACCGTCGGCCAAGCCTTCGAGCTTATTTTCGCGAAGCTCTAGTGCTACTGGGATTCAATCCCGACTCCCCCATCGAGGGTCGCCGTGTCGTTGTGACGGGTATCGGTGCCACCACCTGTGCTGGGACCGGCACCCAGGCGCTCTGGCAGGCGTTGCTTTCAGGATTGACGCCTAACGATCGACATGTACCAACTTTTGACGCTTCGCATCTCGGGGGGCCCAAGGAGCTCCGTCGGCTCGACCCCTTCACGCTCTTTGCCCTGGCAGCCGCCGATGAGGCCTGGACGCAATCGGGGCTAACGCCGAAATTCGGCAACGCTGCAAGCATTATTGCCACAGGTATTGGTGGCCTGCAATCCCTCACCGAACAAATCAACGTGCTCAATGAACGTGGCGCCAGCCGGATTTCGCCATTCTTGATTCCAATGATGATGCCGAATGCCGCTGCAGCTGCGGTCTCGATGCGTTTCGGCACACGTGGCCCCTGTGAAACCATCACCACAGCCTGCGCCGCGGGCACTCACGCTATTGGCTACGCCGCTCGGCTCGTGGCTTCCGGACGCGTTGACGTTGCCGTCGCCGGTGGCGCCGAAGCCGTCATTACCCCAATAAGCATCGCTGGATTTTCCAATATGACTGCGCTTTCCACGAGTGGACTTTCACGACCATTCGACGCCGACCGGGATGGTTTTGTTATGGGCGAGGGAGCCGGTGTTCTAATTCTGGAGTCCTTTGAGCACGCCCTAGCCCGAGGCGCGACAATTTTGGCTGAGATACGTGGTGCCGGATCTACGGCTGACGCCCACCATCTAACGGCGCCCGACCCAGAAGGTACCGGTGCAATTGAATGCATGCGAATAACGCTTCGCGATGCACAACTTGACCCCAATGAGATCGACCATGTCAATGCTCACGGCACATCAACACCCCTTAATGACCGTGCTGAAGGTGAGGCCATCTCGAACGTGTTTGGTGATCGACGACCACCAGTCACCTCCATTAAGGGTTACCTAGGCCATTCACTTGCTGCAGCCGGAGCCCTAGAGGCGGTCGCCTCAGTACTGACCCTGCAGCACCAGCTCATACCGGCCACGCTCGGGACTACGCATATCGATCCCGAGATTGACGTTGATGTTGTTCTAGGAGTCGCACGACCCTACGAGATACGCAATATCATTTCGAATTCGTTCGGATTCGGTGGCCATAACGGCTGCCTGGCTATCAGCCAACCGCGTTAATCGCGCTTCTCATCTCGCTGAGAAAACGTTCGACGCCGACGGGGCCCTCACCATCCAAAAGTCGCTGTACGAGCGCTGAACCAACTATTGCGCCATCGGCGAAGGTGCAGGCTGCTGCGGCCTGCTCAGGCGTGGTTATCCCAATACCGACGTAAATCGGAACCGTCGATGTTTGGCGCAGCTTCTCGACAACCAGATCACCGCGACCTTCGTCACTCGCCACTCCGGTCACTGCCATTCTGGCGGCGGCGTAGGCAAAGCCCTGAGTCTCTGACGCGAGCTGCATCGCCCGCTCTGGCGGGGTGGACAGCGCCGTCATGAGGATTGACGCGACGTCAAACTCATTACTCACTGTTCGCCACGGTGCGATTTCTTCGAGGGAGAGATCGGGAACGATCGTACCCAGGACTCCCGCTTGGTGGAGATCGCTCGCCGAGCGCTCGAGTCCGTGGTGGTGGAAAATATTGAAGTACGTCATCACAATCAGTGGGACTTCAATATCAAGAGTGTGCAGACCCTCTAGGACGCTGGTCAATGTGGTGCCTCGCCCTAATGCTCGAAGCGAGGCCTCCTGAATGACTTTGCCGTCCATGATGGGGTCCGAAAAGGGCACGCCGATCTCGATAGCGTCCGCGCCGGCAAACGCTGCCGCCTTAACACACTCAAGCCATTCATCGTCGAGCCCACCTACGAAGTAGGGAACGAGAGCTTTTCGACCGCTGTCGCGGACGGCGCGGAGCTTGACATCCAAAGTCGTCATTGCGCGCCCCGCAAGATGTCGCGTACCTGAGCCACGTCCTTGTCGCCTCGACCCGAAAGGTTCAAGAGAACCTTGGAGCCACGGGGAATGAGGGCGCCAGCTTCTCGAATAACCCAAGCCAAGGCGTGAGCTGTCTCCAGGGCGGGGATGATGCCCTCAAGACGAGAGAGCATCTGAAGTGCATCCAGGACCTCTTGGTCATTTGCCGAGTGGTACTGAGCACGTCCCGATGCCGCCAAATGGGCGTGTTCTGGACCAATCCCTGGGTAGTCCAAACCAGCTGATATCGAATGCGCCTCTTCGATTTGGCCCACTTCACTCTGGATCAGCAGGGAACGCATACCGTGAAGAACGCCGGGAGTACCAAAGCCCACAGCGGAACCACCGGCTGCTTCGACCCCTACGAGTTGACTAGTGGAGTTAGCAAAACCGGCAAACATGCCAGCAGCATTCGATCCACCACCAACGCACGCCACAACGTAATCGGGCTCGCCTATCTGTAACTCTTGAAACTGGGCGGCAGCTTCAATGCCCAAGATGCTCTGAAACTCACGGACCATCCACGGAAAAGGATGAGGGCCCATAACTGAACCCAGGCAGTAGTGGGTGTCCTCGACGCACGTCACCCATTCGCGCATCGCTTCATTAACGGCATCCTTCAGCGTCTTGGAACCACTAGTGACAGGTACAACCTTGGCGCCGAGAAGTTCCATACGAAAAACATTCAGAGATTGCCGCTGAGTATCTATCTCTCCCATGTAGACCGTGCATTCAAGACCCAATCGCGCGGCGGCGGTTGCCGAAGCCACGCCGTGTTGTCCCGCCCCAGTCTCGGCAATCATTCGAGGTTTACCCATCCGCTTAGTCAGCAGAGCCTGGCCCACGACATTATTGATCTTGTGCGAACCGGTATGGGCGAGATCTTCACGCTTTAGATAGACCTGAACGCCCAGTGCTTCGGAGAGTCTCGGACAGAAGGTGACAGGCGTGGGACGACCGCCGAACTCTTTCAGAGTGTGTTCGTACTCAGCGTGGAACGAGGGGTCAGCCCAAGCATCCTTGAAGGCCGCCTCAAGTTCCAGGCAGGCCGGAATAAGTGCCTCTGGAACGAATCGTCCGCCAAACTCGCCAAAACGCCCAGAAGCGTCGGGACTTCCCATATACGTCGTCACTAGTCCTCCTCGGACATTGGATAGTTACCTATTGAGGGTAAACGGTTGGCATAGCCCTGTCGTGCAGCTCGAATGAAATCGGCCACCAATTCTGGATCTTTGCGTCCAGCTCCGGCCTCTACGCCTGTTGACACGTCAACGCCTCGTACCGGAAGCGATCGAGCCACTTGGCCAACATTTAACGGGGTCAAACCACCCGCCGCAATGACTGGTGTGCGTAAATGAGTGCGACCGAGAGGGCCCCATTCATGGTTCTCACCACTTCCAGGATTCTCGCCATCGAGAAGAAGGAAGTCTGCGTGCGAATGATCAAAACTCCTGAGATCGGGCGACTCAGCCGGCAGGGCCTTGATAACTGTAGGAATGAAGTCCCTTAGAAAAGCAACTTCATCGGCCGACTCGAGGCCGTGCAATTGCACGGCATTCAGGCCGACCTCTTCGGCCATTTCGATAACTCTTATCTTGTTCTCATTGCGAAATACTCCAACGGCCGTTACCTCTTCTGGAAGACGCTTGACGATATCTCGTGCTTCGGCTGGCACCATCTGCCGAATTGACGGAGCAAACACAAAACCGATGGCATTCGCACCTTGACTGACACACATCAGAGCATCCGCTTCCGTAGTGATGCCACAGATTTTTATGATGAACTCTTCGGAGGCGAGCACTACTGCCGCCTTCCTATAGGGAAGCCTACGAAACTGGCGACTTCTGCCTCGGGATCACTCGACACAACAAAATTCTCACCAACCAACACTGCGTCAAAGCCCGACGCCGAAGCTCGGCGTACGGCATCCGAGGAACTAAAACCGGATTCAGCGATTGCGATCACGTCTTCAGGAAGGAATGCTGCAACTTGCTCAGCCCTCTCAACATCAACGGCAAAACTGTGTAGGTCGCGCTGATTCACACCAATTATCGTGGCTCCAATAGAAAGTGCCAGCTCGGCCTCCGCGACATCGTGCACTTCGACCAGCGCATCTATTCCGCTACTGACTGCGACCTTATGAAACTCACGCAACTCGTCTAGCGTCAGGGCGGCCACGATCAAGAGCACGGCATTCGCTCCCATTTCAACCGTGTCGAGGACATCGTTAACAGATACGGTGAAGTCCTTACGCAGAATCGGCACTTCCACTGCTGCGCGTACCAAACGCAAGTCGGCTTCTGAACCAGCAAAATGTGGGGCGTCCGTTAGCACTGAGATGGCGCTCGCTCCGCCGATCACATAGGACGCAGCGAGATGCGCAGGGTCCAAGTGTTCGCCAAGCCACCCCTTCGAGGGACTCTTACGCTTAACTTCCGCTATCACCGCATTCCCGCTGGGGCGATGCAGGCGGATTACCTCGGATAGCGATGGTCCCATCGCCGTAACCGAACGGGCCTTCCAGTCGCGAGGGTCGCTGGCCGCCCGAGCTCGATGTGCTGTCACGATCTTGTCTAGATACGTTGGCGCCATGGCCTTAGCGTACCGGCGAATCAGGCGAAATAGGTAAGTTCCGCACCTAGTGCCGACAGCGTGGAACTATCGAAACTCCGATGAGTCACACCACGCCAGTGCGTCGTACCATCGTACGAAAAGAGCGAAGAGATGCCCTGTGGGCCTTCAGGACCCACACTCTTCAGGAGAGTCGATACCGACTCGGCGTCGCCGCCGAACCCTGAAATAAAACGCCAGGGCATTGTCGCCCCTCGCGCATCGGCCCGGCCCACCAATTCCTGACCCGTGAAACAGCCCTTGGTGAAGGAGACGGTCTCATCAACAACCTGCTGCCCATAGCTATGTGGCGGTAGTCCGAAGGCCCATTCGAATGCCGATGGCCACGAATTTTCAACAAGAGACAACAATGCAAGCGGCGCTTCTGCAACACCGAGATCCTCGAATGACACATCAACCCGAAGCACAAACCGTCTAATTCTCACCAGCACATCGTCGGCGAGAGAATCCGGCACCACTAGGTCGATGTAGTCATCTTGGACTGAAATTGCTAAATCTGACAGCACTTCGCCGCTGGGCTGTAGGAGTAATGACCTTCGTTGCCCTTCGGAAATGTCCTGTGTCAGCTGTCCCTGCAGGTAGCTCAAACGATCGGCCCCCTGCACGCGTATGCGCCGCCACTTGAGAGATTCGAGCTGATTCACCCTTGAGCGCCGCCTACGGCTCGCAGAATCGCCTCCGCTTTCGCCAGGCATTCTTCGTCTTCGGCCTGGGGGTCCGAGTCCCAAACAATCCCTGCACCAGTCTGAACGGACCCTTGTCCGTCCGCGCCAATGACGAGCGTGCGGATCAGAATTGCAGCGTCGAAATTGCCCCTCGAATCGAAATAGCCCACCGCACCGCCGTATAACCCACGCTGCTGGGGCTCCATCTCGGTAATGAGTTCCATCGCACGCACCTTCGGGGCACCCGAGAGCGTTCCGGCCGGAAATGTGGCGCGCAGCACATCAACAGGATCGATGTCGTCTCGCAATTCACCCGAGACTTCAGAGGTGAGATGCATTATGTGGCTGTAAGTTTCGACGGTCATCAACTCATCGACACGAACGGTCCCATACTTCGAAACGCGTCCAATGTCATTGCGACCGAGGTCCACCAGCATGACGTGCTCGGCAATCTCCTTCGGATCCTCCTGCAGCGAAGCGGCCCGCTGAGCGTTTTCAATGTCATTAGAACCGCGTGGACGCGAACCCGCGATCGGGCGAGTCGTCACTCGACCATTTCTTACATGCACGAGAGCTTCGGGCGACGAACCAACAATTGTCAATGGCTCACCCACGACACCCTGAGACTGCACGAAGTACAGATAGCTCGAGGGATTCACTTGACGCAACACGCGATAAACCTCGAATGGGTCATGAATCACGCCCATGTCGAAACGCTGTGACAGGACAATCTGAAAGACCTCGCCCGCGGCGATTTGCTCCTTTGCTTCCCTCACCATGTTTTGAAACGATTCGGACGATACGGTTCGAGTGTGCGAAGCAATCGGGAGAGCCGAACGGTCTCGGTGCAGGCGAAGGTACTGCTCGGTCGGTTCTGAAAGCGTTTTGAGTATCTCCTCGAAGCGCAAGATAAAGGTTTCGAATTCAGTTGACTGCCGAGAGTCGGCATTAATGATGATTGTGATGGTCTGACGCCAGTGATCGAACACGAGCATCTCCCCGACGGCCATCAATAGCGCATCAGGGTGAGCGGGTCCATCGATTTTGCGACGAGGCAAATTCTCAACGGCACGCACTGAATCCCAGCCGAACACTCCCACTATGCCAGACACGAATGGAATATGTGCCGTGGCCACACCGAGAGTCGTAGCCACGCTGTGTGACTTCAAATAGTCACTGGACTTTTGGAACGGATCTTCCGTTACGTCACCTGAGAGCAAGCCTCGCGATGCCATATCGGACTCATCCTGGTATGCCACGCCGATGGCACGTAGGCCGACAAAAGAAAATCTGCCGAACCGCTGACCTTCTTCAACGGACTCCAGCAGGAACTTCTCAGGGACGTCAGCAAACCTCTCAAAAGTGCTCACCGGAGTGAGGCTGTCTGAGTGGATTTCAATCGCTATCGGAACGATGTCGTGAGAAAGTCGTTCCGAGTTGAATTTCGACGCCAGGGGCTCGAGCAGTGGACGCACTTCGGGAATCATCAGAGGTACATTCCCGTCTCTTGAGTGAGTTCATCCTTCATTACAACATGGAGATCGCGCTCACGGAGCAAGATGAAATCCTCGCCCTCAATATCTACCTCGTACCGCTCCTCGGAGCCGAACAGTACGCGGTCACCCACGCGGACACTACGAACGTGAGGGCCCACTGCTTTAACCCTGGCCCATACCAGTCGCTTGGCTACTTGTGCGGTCGCGGGAATCAAAATACCTGCACGACTGCGCCGCTCGCCATCGTCGTCTACGGCCACCAGCACACGGTCGAAGAGGACCGAAATCTTGCTGAGGGCGGGTGTCTCGGTTGTCACGCCCTAACGCTACTAGCGCCCTATGCACCAGATTGCTCGCAAAGCACAGCAAACTAGTCCGGTGACCCTGCATCATGAAATCGACACACTCACATCGTCTATGACGGAGATGAGCCAAAGAATCTCAGCACTCGTAGAGGGTGGCAAGGATCTAACCGGAGACGTCTACGTAGAGCTCGTTGCCGTTGAGCGCACTGTTGGCACGCTGGTTCGCCGCCTCGAGCGCCTCGGCAGCCGGCTCGCTTAGCCCGTAGATTGCAGACGTGAGTACTAACTGGCGATACACCGAAGGCCTCAGTCCGGACGAGCGCCTCGCCATCCTCGGGCTCATCAATCGCCTCGATACGTCGCTCGGTCGTGAGGCCATCGATGAAAACCGACGTCGCCTAGTGCAGCACAATCTGCCTGGTCACTTTTGGGTCCAAATCGATGCTGATGTGCCTGTTGGATTCGCAAACGTTGACCTCACCTCGCATCCAAGTGTCGAGATGGCTGGCGGTGGGTTCGACGCCGACTTGTGCGAACTAATTGCGCAGGAGCACCCTTCCTTTGATTGGTGGCTGCGTGACACCCATGACGACCATCAGTCGCAAAATCAAGTAAGAGCACTTAGGTACATGGAAAGCGACAATGTCCATGTCACTCTCGACTTGCCGACGATTGAGGTTCAAAGCTTCCGACCCGACCTCGATGCCGAGCGTTGGCTGATTCAGAACAATGCGGCATTTGCCAGCCACCCCGAACAGGGAACTTGGGACCTAGAAACCCTGCGATTTCGGATAGCTGAACCGTGGTTTGACCCGTCTGGCTTTCTTTTGCTCCTCGAGGGACAGGTACTCGTTGCCTCTTGTTGGACCAAGATTCACGAGTTTAACACGGTCCGTACGGGAGAAATTTATGTGATCTCCGTACACCCAGGCCACCAAGGCAAGGGGCTCGGTGCCGCCGCACTTCAATTAGGACTGCAGTCCATTCACTCACGCGGCGTACATCGCGCCTCGCTGTACGTCGATGACTCCAACGAGGCCGCAATCGCCATGTACAAAAAGCACGGCTTTCGAACGATCAGAATGGACCGAGTACTGCGGATTACTCGCTAGCCAACGAAGTGACCGACTAAGTAAGTCACCCCGGCTGCAAATCCCGAAATTAGTAAGAACCGCGATGCTGAGCGAATGACGCCGCGACCAGTCAGACGACCGATTCCCCCACCCAAAAGCACCGCCGAGGCTGCACCCAGGCCTACAGAGATATCAATCGGCTTGCCACTCGACGTAACCAGCCAGGGAACGAGAGGAATCATTGCTCCAAATGCGAAGGCCACTAGAGAACCGGTAGCTGCGCGCCATGGCGAACCTACCGAAGATGGGTCAATTCCTAGCTCTTCACGTGTGTGAGTTATGAGCGCCAACTCTGGATCTTTCATAAGCTCATCAGCCAACTTGCCAGCCAAATCTGGATCTACGCCTCGAGCCTCGAAGAGCTCAACGAGCTCTAGGCGTTCTTCCACTGGTGACTCCGCCAGGCTCCGACGCTCGATCTCAATTTCACGTTCAAAAAGTTCCTTTTGTGCGCGTACTGACAAGTACTCACCGCTGGCCATTGAGAAGCCACCGGCGACGAGTCCCGCGATACCAGCCAGGCGAATCGCGTCGTGCGTCGCAGAGTGGGAGCCGGCGATACCAAGCATCAGCGACACATTGGTGACGAGTCCGTCGGCCATTCCAAAGATTGAGGCGCGAGCCCATCCATCGGCTAGTTGACGGTGTTGTTCTACATGTTTCTCGACCATATATTGAGGCTACCCGAGCAAATCTTTCCAAGACCGGTAGAGTGCTACGAAGGAGGTAGTTATGGCTACGCACGTTGAGAGTATGGACGCTTACAAGGCACTAGTTGGGACCCATTTGGGCTATTCCGACTACATGACGGTGACTCAAGAACAGGTAAATTTGTTCGCGGATGCCACCGGAGACCACCAGTGGATTCACGTTGACCCCGAACGTGCCAAGTCCAGCCCCTTCGGCGGACCTATCGCCCACGGCTACCTGACCCTCTCGCTTATTCCAGTACTGATGGGTCAAGTTGTCCGCGTTGACGGAGTCACGATGGGCGTGAACTACGGAACTAACAAGGTACGTTTTCCAGCCCCAGTTCCCGTTGGGTCGGAAATTCGCCTCGGCGCCTCGGTGGCTGTGGTCGAAGAGATTGCTGGCGGGATCCAGGTCGCCCTTGACGTCACTATCGAGGTCAAAGACGCACCGAAGCCTTCGTGCGTAGCGCAAGTTGTCTTTCGCTACTACAAGTAACAGTGGCCCGCTTCGAGCTTCCTGAGGGCGAGGCGAAGACCAAGACGGTCCGTCGCATGTTCGACGCCATCGCTCCTCGGTACGAACTCGTAAATCACATAATCACCTTCGGACTTGACCGACGATGGCGCAAACGAGCGCTACGTGACGCCGCGTTGCCTACTGGGAGCAGCATTCTTGATGTCGCGGCGGGCACCGGTGACTTCTGTCGTGAGGCAAAGAAGGCTGGTCTAATCCCTTACGCCACCGATCTCAGCTTTGGCATGATGGATGCCGGAGGTGATTTCGCGCCACGCACCCAAGCCGATGCGGCGCACTTACCATTTGTCGACGGAGCCTTCGACGGCCTGACTTGCGGATATGCCCTCCGCAATTTCACGGACCTCGGCGAATCAATTCGCGAGATGGGTCGGGTCGTTCGTCCCGGAGGTCGGATTGTCTTTCTCGAAGTGGCCGAGCCAAAGGGTGGGCTCTGGAAGCTTGGTTTCACCATTTGGTTCCGAGGCGTGGTGCCTGTAATCGGAGGGTTGCTAGCCGATAGGGCTGCGTACGGCTATTTGCCTAAGTCGACGGCATATCTTCCAGCCACTAACGACATCATCCAAATGATGCGCGATGGTGGCATGTCAACCGTCAACCACCGGCTCATCCTCGGAGGTCTCTCGCAGCAGTTCACTGCGACGAAAGCGCTATGAGGATTAATGCCACGCGCGTCTCGAAAGAGTTGGTCAACCGTGCAATAGAGCATGCCACTCAAGACGGCTGGCTCGTTCAAGATGGTTCTTCGCTTCGCTGTGGCTTCGGGAAACCACTGGCAACTCGTCGCTTCGACGCACTTGGGGAACTGCCGGTGGCAATGGATATCTTCCAAGGCTTGGAGATGCCGGACCACTCTCTTTTGACGGCCTTCGCTACCATCCCCTTCGATCGAACTACTGAGTTTGACGTCGTAGTACCAAGGTTCCAGGTGATCACTGATGACAACGACGCCTATTGGTTCTTAGCCCCAGCAGACGAAACATGGGACGACGCCAACGAGCAGCCCCGCCCGTCTCTACTCCCCAAGCAGGTCAGCTTCCTCTACTCGCCTTCTCCTGATCGCTATGCCGCCGCGGTGGCAGAGGCCGTAGAGAGACTACGGGAAGGGATTCTTCAAAAGGTTGTTCTTGCCCGGAGCTGTCAGGGTGAGCTGTCGGCTGACATCAACACCTCGGCTATTGCCACCCGGCTGCATCATCTTGAGCCAACCTGCACCATCTACGCCATGCCCACTACTGACGGCCGACGCTTCACAGGAGCTAGCCCCGAACTTCTGGTATCCAAATTTGGCAGGACTGTTCGTTGTCACCCACTCGCTGGAACCATCAGCACCGAAGGTATGACAGACACCACGGCCTATACCAAATGGTTGCATGGATCGCCGAAGAACCGAGTTGAACACCGAATCGTCGTCGACGAAATTGTCACGCACCTCTCCGAGCTCTGTGAATCCGTCGACGCTGAAAGCGAACCCTCCATTGTCCCGCTCCGCTCAGTCGCCCACCTCGGAACCGAAATCTCGGGTGTCGCGAGGAACGACGTGACAATTCTTGATCTAGTTTCGAACCTGCATCCGACTCCAGCAGTGGGCGGGCTTCCTCGCGAGATGGCTGAGGAGTTAATCGAGGAGCTCGAACCCTTCCGCCGAGGCGCCTACGCCGGTGCAGTTGGCTGGGTGAACTCCGCTGGCGACGGGGCCTGGTGGGTGGCCATCCGTGGCATCTTGACGAAGGGTCCCCATTTCGAAGTTTGGGCCGGTGCGGGCATCGTCATGGACTCAGACCCAATTGCCGAGCGTGAAGAGACTAAATACAAGATGGATTCAGTACTTCATGCCATCGGACTCGGGACGCTTAACTAAGGCGCGGTCCGCCAACAAGACGAGCTACGCCCCACTTGGTAACCATCCAAAGTGCCTCGGTCACAATCGCACGAGACATTTTCGATTCACCTTCGGTCCGATCGGTAAATGAGATCGGATGTTCGATAATCGACGCTCCCCCACGCCTCGCGCGGTAGGTCATCTCGATTTGAAATCCATAACCATCGGCCTTGACGTGGCTGTAATTGATCTTCTCGAGAGCACTCGCTTGGTACACGCGGTAACCAGCAGTGGAGTCAGCAACGCCGAGCCCCAGCATCATGGATGCGTAACGGTTACCACCCTTTGAGAGCAAGAGTCTGCTTGTAGACCACGATGGTATCGAGCCACCAGGAATATAACGAGATCCGATTACTACTTCATGATCAGCAGCCAGAGCCAGCATGGTTGGCAGTTCACGCGGGTCGTGTGAAAAGTCACAGTCGATTTCCACAAAAGCGTCGAAACCGTGCTCGAGACCCCATGCAAAACCAGCTCTGTAGGCGCTCCCCAGTCCACTCTTGCCTGAGCGCTTAAGAACTTCTATATTCCCTAACTCGGATCCAACTCGCTCCGCCGCATCGGCAGTACCGTCAGGACTCCCATCATCAACAACCAATAATTGCTCATTTGGGAGGATGGCACGAATCGCACGCAGCATCCGCTCGATATTTTCGATTTCGTTATACGTGGGAAGAACCACTAACGCCTTCATTTGAGCCAATCTAGTCGTAGTCTTCGGTCGTTGTGCTCTCTAGGACCCGTTGTTTGTGCAACGCTGTAGGGAGCATGCCAGAGGAAACCCCCCCAAAGCGCCGATTCAGGATTCCCCGCCAAGTGCGGAGGATATTGAGCGTGGGCGTGTTGATCTTCATTTTTGAGTATCTGGTGATTCCACAGTTCGGAACGGCCAAGAAATCCCTGCACCTTCTTAGCGATGTGAATCCAGTGCTCCTGGTACTTGCCGTCTTGGTCGAAGCGGCGGCCATCGCCTCATACTCCGAACTAACGCGGACAGTGTTTACACCTCACGCGTTAAAACGATTCGAGACAAACCGCATCAACCTCTCGACATTGGCCCTAAGTCATGTCCTTCCCGGTGGGACTGCTCCAGCCAGCGCCCTGTCTTACCGGCTCTTCAGCGAAGCTGGCGTTCCAGCCTCCACTAACGCTTTTGGTCTCGCGGCTCAAGGCAGCGGTTCGGCAGTTGTACTCAACATCATTTTCTGGATTGCCTTGGTCATCTCAATTCCTCTGCGAGGCTTCAACCCCGCCTACGGTTTCGCCGCCCTCGCTGGTGTTTTTCTAATGCTCGCCTTTTTCGGAACAATCGCACTCTTAACTCGAGGTCAACACAAAGCCGACGCCTGGCTCCGGGCCTCTGTGGGCCGGCTACCCAGGGTTAAGCCCGAGACCATCACACGACTCCTCACTCACGTCGCCGAGCGCATCACGATGCTCACGTCCAATCGAGCGATTCTTTGGACGTCTCTGGGCTGGGCCGCC
>WLKR01000020.1 GCA_009701115.1 Actinomycetota bacterium
CAATTCGTCTGACGTTCCTTCGGGCCTCCTCAACGGTGCCGGCGTCAAGCAGTCGGCCACCGTCTCCCTCTGGTTCTTCGATCCCCAGGGTCGACTGGTTAGCCGGTCGGTTCGGATTCCGGCCCCGCTGACCATTTCGACACTGGTCTCACGTTTGGCCCTACACGTTCCCAGTGGACTCTCGACGGCCCTTTCACAGCAAATTGCAGTCAGTCGGGCTGTGGTTCGCGGCAGCGAAGCCAGCATCTTTATTACCGCGGGATTTCAATCCGGGGACTCCGCCAGCACTAGGGCGGCAATGCAGCAGCTGGTCGCCACACTTCGTGACAACTACGGGATAACCACCCTCAACGTGACCGATGTGGCCAACGGCCGCACACTCACGATTGACAGCGCTGCGCCCTAGGGGCGATACGTCGGAGCCGCGCTCCAGAGGTGTTCGAGGTCGTAGTACTCCCGAGCCTCTTCCTCAAAGACATGCACGATGACATCGCCATAGTCCAGGGCCACCCAGCGACCATCGCTCCAGCCCTCCTCGCGCAGGGTCTTGCGACCCTGGAGCTGGCCGAGCCGTTCGATCTCTTCGGCGATGGCCCGTACCTGACGGTCGTTACGACCAGAAACGATGACCAAGGCGTCAAAGGCGTCAATCAGCTCTCCGCAGTAGAGGACGGTGGTGTTGAGACCAATCTTCTCGGCAGCACCAGCAACGGCCGCTTCAAGCAGGTCGTGGGTCGAGACGGGGATGGGCCAGGCGGGCAGAGGAGCGGCCGATGTTTCGGGTTTCAGTGCGAGACCCCGAGTGACACCAACGTGACGAGAAAGGGAACGATGAGTAGACCGAGGCCCAGGATTTCCCAACGATGACGAATACGGCGCAGGTCGCGCCGGGAAACTACGGTTTCGACCACCCGTAAAGGGGCCCGATCCGTCTCCGTCAGGTCGAGAATTCGAACTGCCATCGTGACTACAGGCTACCCGCGGGGGGTCTAGAGCAAGGGAATGACCGCTTCGGGCACTAAACCATGGGGATTCTCCCCATTTTCTAGGCGCGCACGGGTCAAAGTGCTCGAGAGGTCGACGGGCTCCATCGAGGCGATAGTTCCCCGCCACCCGGCCGGAATCGTCACCATTTCATCACCGCGTGGCAAAACGTAGAGCGTCACCATCGACGCGAGCGTCTCCGCCTCGCGCCATCGGATGAGCTGGGGCACGACATCGGCGCCAATAATGAGTGTCAGCGTCACGTCGGGGGTTAGCAGTTCTCGCGCCGTATCGATGGTGTAAGTCGGACCACTCCGCCGGATCTCCATATCCGAGACCCGTACGCCGGGCAGTTCAGCGAAGGCCGCTTCGGCCATACCAAGTCGTCGAACAGCTGGCGTAATAACACCCTCGTTGGACTTGAGATAGGGGTCACCCGCCACCGTCACGACTATTTCATCGAAGCAGTCCGAAGCCCAGGCATCGCTCAGGGCGGCTACGTGTCCGAGGTGCGGGGGGTCAAAGGTGCCCCCAAAGAGTCCGACTCGACGTAACGTCACCTTCACACACTAGAAGGCGGACTTTCCTCGCTCGACCCGTTCGCTCTACGCTAGAGAGATGAATAACGTCGCGTCGGACTGGAATCCCACCTCGTGGCGCTCGCACGTAGCGCTCCAGCAGCCGGCCTGGCCCTCACAGGCCGAGCTCGAAGCGGCCGAAGCGGCTCTCGTCGCCCAGCCCCCTCTCGTCTTTGCCGGTGAAGCTCGACGCCTGACCGCCCAGCTCGGTGACGTGGCCAACGGGCAGGCCTTCCTACTGCAAGCCGGTGACTGCGCCGAGTCGTTCCACGTGGCCGGTGCCGATGCGATTCGCGACAAGCTCAAGGTCATCTTGCAGATGGCTGTAGCGCTCACCTACGCCTCTGGAGTTCCCGTGGTCAAAGTGGGGCGGATTGCCGGACAGTTCGCCAAGCCCCGCAGTAAGGAAATTGAGACCATCGATGGGGTTTCGCTCGAAGCCTTCCGCGGTCACATCGTTAACGACGAGCCCTTCACCCCCGAGGCCCGACGGCCCGACGCTGCTCGCTTAGTACAGGCCTACCACCAGAGCGCCACCACACTCAATCTGCTGCGGGCCTTCACCAAGGGTGGCTTCGCGGATCTCTCACGGGTCCACGCCTGGAACCAGGAGTTTGTCGCCGACTCGGCCATGGGCCAGCGCTACGCCGTGGTTGCCGATGACATCGAGCGGGCTTTGCGCTTCATGGCCGCCTGCGGTATTGACCTCGGACGAGAGAGTCACCTGCACGAAGTCGACTTCTACGTCAGCCACGAAGCCCTCATTCTCCCCTACGAACAAGCGCTCACACGTCGCGACTCGCTCACCGGTGACTGGTTCGACTGCTCGGCCCACATGCTGTGGATCGGGAATCGCACGCGCCAGCTCGATGGTGCGCACGTGGAGTTCCTCCGCGGCGTCGGCAACCCTCTCGGCATGAAGGTCGGAACCGACCTCACGCCTCAAGAGACCGTGGCTCTCGTCGAAAAACTGAATCCCGAAAATATTCCCGGCCGCATCACGTTGATTTCCCGCATGGGTCGAGACTTGATTGAAGACAAGTTGCCCGCCCAGATCAGTGCCCTTAAGGATGCTGGTCTCTCGGTCGTCTGGACTTGCGACCCGATGCACGGCAACACCTTCACGACCGAGGGTGACATTAAGACCCGTCGCTTCGACGACATCTTGGCCGAAGTGCGTTCCTTCTTTAACATCCATCAGTCCCTCGGTACGTGGGCCGGTGGTCTGCACATCGAACTCACCGGCGACGACGTCACCGAGTGTCTCGGCGGTGGCATGGGTCTGTCCGAAAAGGATCTTGGCCTTAACTACACCTCAATGTGCGACCCCCGACTGAACGCCTCTCAGTCGTTGGACTTGGCCTTCCACGTAGCCGAGTACCTCAGCCAGCGCTAGCTGCACCGCCGGGCCAGACCCCGGCCGCGAATTAAAGGTTCGGCAGTGGCGATTGATCGTTGAAGCGCAGGAGTCGTCGATACTCTCCTCGGACTTCAATCTCCGTTAGGGAGCAGTGTTCAATACGGGGCTGAAGACGGCGACCAGGCTCGAGACCGAGTGACCACTTCACGGCCTGCTCGATAACGCCACCGTGACAGACCACGACCACCATTTCGGCTGGATGACGCTCCGCGACTAGCGCCAGCGTCGAGGTGACTCGTTCGTAGAACGAAAGCAGCGACTCTCCACCGGGGGCATTTTCGAGATGGGGATCGACATCCCAGTTGGGTGGATTGAATCGGTCGGCAAACTCGCCCCACGAAAGTCCATCTCCTTCGCCGACGCGCAACTCGTCCACATTTTCGAAGGTGGCCAGGGTGAGACCAGCAGGCAGGGCCGGTGCCAGCAGTGCAGCAGTTGCGCGTGCTCGCGGAAGAACAGAGGTGTAGAAGGCGGTGGCCGCATCGAGCTCACCCGTCAACGTCAATCGCGTGGACAGCGTTCGTGTCTGTAGTCGTCCAAGTGCAGTCAGACCACCGTCGCCGAGCGCTCCCCCGGCTACCCCAGCACTATTGGCCACGCTTTCGCCGTGTCGAATCAGCATGAGTTGGGTCCCGGAAACTACGGGGCCGCGCTGACGAATGCCATCGGGCGGCAGAAGCGGTTCTGAACTCACGCCAGATCTCCGACGAAGGCCTCCAGCTGGCGCAGGCTCCGACACTCAACGACCTTGTCGCAGTACGGGGCGTACTCGCGGATTACCGAGTCGCCACTGTTCCAGTAACTCGTTGGTTCGGGATTAAGCCAGTAGACGTTGCGCGCGCGGAACTTCAAGTCGGCCAGTACTTCGGCGTGAGCCTGGTGGTAGTTGTTCCGAGCGTCACCCAAAATCAACACGGCGGTGCGCTTGTTGATTGTGCTGGCGTACTTTTCGTGGAATACCAACAGGGCGCGGCCGTAGTCGCTGTGACCATCGAAGGCAATAACGTCGGCCTCCGAGTTGATGCGGGCCACGGCCTCTGCCGGATCGTCGCTCTCCTCGAAGAGGTGGGTCACTTCATCCAGTCCGTCGACAAAGACGAAACTGCGCACCTTGGAGAACTGGGAGGAGATGGCGTGGACCATGTGCAACGTGAAGCGAGCGAATGACGCCACTGACCCGGAAATGTCGGCAATCACGACAATCTCCGGCTTGGCGGGGTGTGGTGGCTTGAAGCGCAGATCGATTGGCACACCACCGGTCGAGAGACTGCGACGCACGGTACTGCGTAAATCAATCGGCCCGCGACGACGCTTGCGTCGACGGCGAGCCAAGCGGGTGGCCAACTTGCGACTCAGTGGCTTGAGCGCTCGTTCTAGTTGGGCCATCTCATCGCGATTCGCGTGCATGACGTCGATGTCTTCGGGGAGAGGCTTACGCACACTCTTGCCAAGCGCTTCAGCTCCGCGGTCATCAACGAGTCGTTCGCGAATCTCCGCTTCGATGGCGGCTTTGAGAGCCTCCACCTTGGCCTTGGCTTCATCTTTGACGAGCCGCTCTTCGAGGCCGTCGGCCTCCGCCTTGGTACCGGCCGCAATCAATCGGTCCATCAGGGTGTCGAGATCGAGGTTTCGCAGCGTGCGATAGAGGTAGTAGGTGCCGCCAACGGGGCGACCCGGCTCCATGCCGGCGTAGCGATCAACGGCCTCACGAGCGCCCGAACGCATGGAGTTCAAATCATTGGACTGCATGGCCTTGAAGAGCATCTCGGCCAGCTCTTCGGCCGACATGGAAGATCCTCCGCCGCCGCCCATCCCCCGACTGCGACCCGAACCACGCATACCGGTGGCATTGGGGTCGTCACCCTTGGTCTCGTCAGCATTGCTCGACTCTTCGTCCATCTCTCCGAGATCGGCGCCACTGGCGTGGCGGTTGGAGAAGTACACGTCGAAAGCCGTCGAAAAGACGGGCATGTGATCGCCGTTCTTGACCAATGTGGCGGCCAGACAGGCCTTCACCATGTCGCGATCCGAGATATCAATGGCCGTGAGGGCCCGTGCGGCGTCGACGTGTTCTGACATCGATACCGGTAGCCCGGCCGCTCGCAACTCGACGATGAACTCGCCGAGAAGATTACGCAAGAGCCTTGCCTCGGCCCACTAATTCCTTAGTGGCCTTTTCGAGGTCGGTCTGATACTTGAGCAAGATGTGCAGCGTGGCGACGGCATCGGCCTCACCAATCTCTTCACGACCCAAGAGCACGAGGGTGCGAGCCCAGTCGAGCGTTTCCGAAACCGATGGCGCCTTCTTGAGGTCCAAGTTTCGCAATGAACGAACGACGCGGGCAATCTGCTCGGCGAGGGCCGTTGAAATTCCGGGGACTCGCGAGATGATGATGTCACGCTCACGCTCGACATCGGGGTAGCCGACGTAGAGGTAGAGGCAGCGACGCTTCAACGCTTCGGAGAGCTCCCGGGTGTTGTTAGAGGTCAGAAAGACCATCGGGATCTGCTTGGCCTTAACGGTGCCGAGTTCGGGGATGGAGACCTGGTACTCCGAAAGGATTTCCAAGAGCAACGCTTCGGTCTCTAGCTCGACGCGGTCAATTTCGTCAATCAGCAGAACGACGGGCTCAGTGGCTGAAATCGCCTCCAGCAGTGGACGGGTGAGGAGGAACTCCTCAGCGAAGATGTCCTCTTCGAGCGCCGACCAGTCTTCGGCGCTGGACTCACTGCGACCAGCCTGGATGCGGAGTAGCTGCTTGCGGTAGTTCCACTCGTAGAGAGCCTTGGACTCGTCCAGACCTTCGTAGCACTGGAGGCGGATCAGACGAGCGCCGACGGCGTCAGCGACGGCCTTGGCGAGGGCAGTCTTTCCCGTTCCCGCGGGACCTTCCACGAGGACTGGCTTGGCCAGCCGGTCGGCCAAGAAGGTCACCGAGGCAATGGCCTCATCGGAGAGGTAGTCGTTTTGACGAAGCTTCTCGATAACTTCGGCGACATTCTCAAATCGAGCCGGTGGCACTTCGGCCAGGCCCAATCGGTCGGCCAACTCCTTACGTGGATCAATTGAACTCATCTGACATGTCCCTTTCCTACAACGACCCACTTAACGCAAGTCAACTCTTTTAAACCCATGGGGCCGCGAGCGTGGAGCTTCTGTGTTGAGATACCCACTTCGCCGCCGAGACCTAGTTCGCCCCCGTCAATGAAACGGGTCGAGGCATTTACTACGACCGCGGCCGCATCGACTTCACGGATCCAGCGCTGCTGGGCGACGGGATCTCGCGAGACAATCGCCTCCGAGTGACCCGTGCCGTAATGGGCGACGTGAGCAATGGCCTCGTCAATCGAGCCAACTACGGCGACTGAAATAATCGGACCAAGAAACTCTGTGGCGAAGTCTTCGGTCGTTGCCGGTGTCGCGGATTTCAGACGGGCGCAGACGGCGGCGTCACCACGAATCTCTACTCCGGGGAGAATCGTCGTCAACGCCGGAATAAACGTGTCGGCCACCGCGGCGTGCACCAGCAGCGACTCGGCAGCATTACAGACCCCGGGACGCGACATCTTGGCATTGCGCACAATTTCGGCCGCCATCGAAAGATCGGCGTCACTGTCTACGTAGACGTGACAGTTGCCGTCACCGTCGAGCACGTACGGCACGCGGGCGTGCTCGCGCATCGCGGCAATGAGGCGGGGACCACCGCGTGGAATCAAACAGTCGATTGTGCCAACCAGACCCATGAAGGTCGCAGCTGTTTCGTGGGACGTGTCAGCAACCAGCGAGACGGAGGCAGTCGGCAGCGCGAACTCACTCAGGACTTCGTGCCAGAGGCTGACTAGGGCCAAGTTGGTCTGCTGGGCGGTTGAGGATCCCCGTAAAAAGGCGGCATTGCCGGACCGTAGACACAGGGCCGCCACATCCATAGTTACGTTGGGGCGGTTCTCGTAGATCACGCCGACCACGCCGAGCGGCACGCGAACACGTGAAACTTCGAGTCCGTTAGGTCGGCGCCCAGTCTCTACAACCTCGCCAAGTGGGTCGTCCAGTTCCGCGATGGTGCGTAGGGCCGTCACGATGCCATCGATACGAGCGGCGGTGAGCGTAAGGCGATCGAGCCCGGCGGCCTCGCCGTCGTAGGCGGCTACTTCTGCGGCGTTGATAGCCAAGATGGCTTCGACGCGGTGGGCCAGGCGATCGGCGACCGTTGTGACGACGTCCCGGCGAACTTGATCATCGGTGGTGGCCATAACTCTCGCGGCCGCACGAACATCGTTCGCTTGGGCGTGGAGTGATGCCAGGGTCATTGTTTTAGCGTAGCCAAGGGCGCCTGCGCCCTAAACCAGCACAACCAGTTCGTCTCGATGGACGACAACATCGGCTTCGCCCAAGGCGTCATGACTCACGCGGACGACGCCCTTGGCGATAAGTCGCCCTTCTTCGCAGTACAGCTCCACCGCTTCACCGGCATTGAACTGTCCCGTAGTGCGAACAACCCCCACGGCGAGCAGGCTGCGGCCGTCACGCTCGAGAGCGTCAGCGGCACCCTGGTTCACGACGAGCGATCCCTTGGTGGGAAGAGCGAATGCAATCCATGCTTTGCGAGCACTAAGCCGCTCACTCCGCGGGCGCACGATGGTCCCGAGGCCAACCTCTTCGTTCAGTACTCGCTCCACCACTCGGTCCTCACGGGCCGGAGCAATCACGGTCGTCACGCCGGACCACTGCGCCATCCGGGCGGCGGCCACCTTGGAGGCCATGCCACCGGAACCAACACCGGACGTTGAGCCCGAGGCGGCCGAGGTTATTTCATCATCGAACGTCTGCACTTCAGCAATCAACGTGGCGTTGGGGTCCAACCGGGGATCACCCGTCAACAGTCCGGGAGTATCGGTCAACAGGATGAGACGAGTAGCCCCCACCAAGTTGGCCACCAGCGCGGCGAGACGGTCGTTATCGCCGTAGCGAATTTCTTCATCGGCCACGGCGTCGTTCTCATTCACGATGGGCACGATGCCGAGACCCCATAGCGCCTCGATAGTTCCGCGAGCGTGGAGATACTGCGAACGATCGGCAAAGTCATGGGGAGCCAACAAGACCTGACCCACTGGCAGGTCGTGCTCGGCGAAGACCACGCGCCAGGCGTCCATCAAGAGTGGTTGACCCACGGCCGAAACGGCCTGAAGTGTCTGGGCGTCAGTGGGACGTGCGGCTCCACGACCAACGGCCGCCCAACCGGCCGTGATAGCGCCCGAAGTCACAAGAACCACGCGGCCACCGTTGCGCACGTGCTGGGTCACGCCGACACCGACGTTGGCCAGCACCTCGACATCGATGCGGCCCTCCTTCGTCGTGACCGACGAAGTACCAATCTTTATGACAACAACATCACTCATCATCGAAATCGTCGTGTTCGTTGAGCTTGCCCTGTCGGGCGAGTCGCTCACGGCGGGTGGCGCGGTGGTGGTCCCCACGATCCAACCCGGAGGTTGCGGCGTCGCGGAACCACTCAAAAGAGAGCTGACCCACGGTCACCTGATCACCGTCAACGGCGCCGGCTCGATTCAAGAGACGGTCCACGCCGAGGTCTTTAAGACGGCGGACGACTTCGGCCAACGCTTCGTCGTTCGTGAGATCTTGAAAACGAACGGCACGTAGGGCGGGACGACCGACAACTTCCCACTCGTTTGGACGTATGCGCTCAACACGCACCGTTTCTACGACGGGACGGTGCACGACGACTTCATGACTAGCCCGCTGCTTTTCATCACGGCGGACGCTGTCAACGAGCTGGGCCATCTTGGAAACCAGCGCGGGGATACCTTCTCGGGTCACCGAGGAGAGCGGTACCACGCCGTCGGGTAGTTCAGTGTCGGGTCCGAGGTCGGCGCGCGACCCCACAATGATTCGAGGACGATCCAGCATGTCGGGCTGGTAGTCGCCGAGTTCCCGCAGCAAGACGCGCAACTGTTCGTCGGGCGAGATAACGACATCGGGGGCCATGTCCAACATGACGCACAGAACACGGGCGTATTCGACGTGCTTGAGGAAGTCGTGACCCAGTCCCCGACCCTCGGCGGCGCCTTCAATGAGTCCGGGAATGTCGGCGACCACAAACTCTGTACCGCCATCGGCCCGGTCGGGACGGGTGCCGTATCGCACGACACCGAGATTGGGCACAAGCGTGGTGAAGGGATAGTCGGCGATTTTCGGCCGAGCCTTAGAGATCTGTGTGATGAGCGTGGTCTTACCGACGTTGGGGAAACCAATCAGCGCGACGTCGGCCCGCAACTTAAGTTCCAAGTTGTACCAACGCTCTTCGCCGTACTCGCCCTGTTCGGCAAAGGCCGGGGCTCGTCGCTGGTTCGAAAGAAAACGATTGTTGCCCTGGCCGCCCATGCCACCTTCGGCGGCCCGCCAGGTGTCACCGGGTCCGGCGAGGTCCACAATGACTTCACCATCCATCGTGGTGATGACCGTGCCGATTGGCACCTTCACAATGACGTCCTTGCCGCCGGCGCCGTGCTGGCGCTTGGAAGTGCCGTTCTCGCCATCGGTCGCCCGATGAAAGGGGTGATCGCGAAAACCGAGCAGCGAAGCCTGGTTGTGGTCGGCTACGAGCCAGACGTCACCGCCGCGACCACCGTCACCGCCATCGGGACCGCCCTTAGAGACGTGGGCCTCACGGCGAAAACTTACGCATCCAGCACCACCGTCACCGGCCTTGGCGTGCAGTTGTGCTGCATCTACGAAGGCCGACATGTACCCATTCTACGAACCTTGAGCCGGCTCAGGGAAAGAGGGCTCCGACTACCTCGGCGAAGACCTCGTGGTGGCGCTGCACATCGGCCAGAGTCGTCGCCGGACACATCAGGGCCATGTTGTGAAACGGCGTGAGCAGGACACCACGATTAACACAGGCCAGGTGGAGATAGTCCTCCAGTTCGGCGTCGTAACTCTCAGCCGAGGCACTCCCACTGGTCGGGGCGGGGTTGGCAAATCGATACTCGCAACGAGTTCCGAGCTGCGAGACGGACCACGCCAACTCGTAGCGATCAATCGTCGCTTGGACTCCGGCCGTGAATTCAGTGGCGAGATCGATCATGGCGGGAAAGACCTCGTCAGTCAGGACCTCGCCCAAAACGGCCCGCATCGCCGCGAGCGAGAGGGCGTTGCCCGCCAGCGTGCCACCAACACCACCCACATCGACGATGTCGGCACCGGCTGAGACGTTGGCCTGGACGCGTTGTGCCAGTTCGGCGCTTAGCCCGTAGGCGCCACAGGGCACCCCTCCGCCCAAGGATTTTCCAATCGTGATGGCGTCCGGGCGCAGGTTCATTGAACGAGTCGCCCCCCCGGGGCCGGCCGAGAAGGTGTGCGTCTCGTCGATGATGAGCAGGGTGCCAGTTTCATCACAGGCCTCGCGCACGCCCTCGAGAAATCCCGGTTCGGGCAACACGATGCCGATGTTCGTCAAGGCCGGCTCGGTCAATACGGCCGCCACGTCGCCGTGGGCCAGTTCTCGGCGCAATGCTTCGAGGTCATTGAACTCCACGACCCGGGTCGTGGTGCTGGGATCAACGGCGGGAGCGACGTTGCCGGGGCGAGACACGGCCTCGCCGTTGGGACCGACCACGACGAAGGTTTCGTCGACACTGCCGTGATAGGAGTAGGAGAAGACCAGGATTTTGGGACGTCCCGTGGCGAGTCGCACTAACCGCAGCAGCCACCGATTGGCATCAGTCGCCGAAAGCGTGAACGACCACTGGGGTAGTCCGAATCGACGAGTCATCTCGGCGGCGACCCACTCGGCATCCTCAGTTGGCATCATGGTGGTTACCCCACCCAGGGTGGCAATCCGGCGCTGCACGGCCCGAGCCAGTGGTTCGGGTGAGTGGCCCGCAAAGGCCCCCGTATCGCCGAGGGCGAAGTCAATCAACGTATGACCGTCCACGTCAACCACGTGGGCCCCGTGCGCTTCGTGGAAGGCCAAGGGAAAGCCGCCGGCCCATTTGTTCATCCACGTCATAGGTACGCGGGCAAAGAGATGATCGGCCGCCTCGTACTGGGCCAAACTCAAGGGATTGTGAGCACGGTAGGCCGTTCGCTCCACGGCGAGGAGTTCGAGAAGTCGCTGACGAGGGGGGTTTTGCATGAAATTCAGGCTAGGTCACCGATTTCCGGGTTTCTGGGAGCATGTCCAGTAACCCCTCTGACTAGGGAAAATGAAAAGTAATCCAATAAATTCCCGAAAAACACCGGCTAAATCCACCAAAAGCCCTGAAATCGGGGTAAGTATTACCTCGGTGGCTGGGATACCCCCGGTCGACAACCACGAAAAGGTAAGGAGATTGCGATGGCTGGTTCTATGAATAAGACCGAGTTCGTCGAAGCTCTCGCTGCGGCCACTGGCCAAACGAAGGCTGACACGGGTGCTTTTTTGAGCAATTTTGAAGAGATCATCACCACACAGGTGAAAAAGGGCAACAAGGTGACCTTGACTGGTTTCATCTCGTTCGAAAAGCGCGAGCGCGCTGCTCGTACCGCCCGTAACCCCCAGACGGGTGAGGCCATCCAGGTGAAGGCCGCTTCCGTACCAAAGGTTTCTGTAGGTGCTGCCTTCAAGAAGGCAATCAAGGGTTAAGCACCCTCAAGGTCTCTAAACAGACTGAAAAACCCCCGGGCGCAAGCCCGGGGGTTTTTACTTTCCTGATCAGTGATG
>WLKR01000021.1 GCA_009701115.1 Actinomycetota bacterium
CTTGGTTTTGGATCGGTGGTCGTTATCGAGATTGGCGCCTCGTACGTCGTGGATCTCTTTGCGGGCGTCCAGTACGAAGCAGCGGTCACGCCACTTCGCATTCTCTGCCTGGCACTCTTGGCCAGTTTCATTTTTCCCTGCCTGACCGCACTTAGCGTCTCTCGTGGCATTCAGAGGAAACTCGTACGAGTCACCCTGGCAATGCTGGTCATAAACGTCGTGGCTAACGCCGCTGTGATTCCCCGCTTTGGTATCAGCGGTTGTGCATGGGCCACAGTCAGTAGCGAGTTTGTTGGGGTTGTAGCCATTTTGCTTGTCATCAATCGAGAACTGGACCTTCGCCCGCGTGATTACCTACGACCAATGCCCGCCTTGGCAGCGGGAATCGGGTCACTGGCAGTTTTGTGGCCCATCAATCACTTCCGCCCCACGTCGTTGCTGGGATTTTGCGGAGACTTAGTGTTGGCCGGTTTGATCTTCCTAGTGATCCTCACCTTGCTGGCCGGACTCCCCCAAACCATTCAGTCGCTCGTTGTTCGAGACCGCAACAGCCGTACATTGCGCTGGCTGGGCTTTCGTGACCCATGGGTCAACGTCAAGCACTAACTGAGTTCTGGCATGCCCAAGGCTGGTGACGACGCTTCTGCAATTGTGCGCGGGGCTATCCGGCCGGCGTGATGCGCCGCAAAACCTGCTCGCACCCCATCGCGAATCGCGGCTGCCATGAGAGCTGGGTTGAGGGCACGATTTATTGCTGAAGCGGCCAGGACACCATCGCAACCAAGTTCCATCGCCAGCGCGGCATCAGACGCAGTGCCGATGCCGGCATCAAGGAGCACGGGCACCGAAATTCGTTCACAAATGAGTGCGATCGCGTGGGGATTGAGCACTCCGAGCCCAGAGCCGATGGGCGAGCCGAGTGGCATCACGGCGGCGCATCCTGCCTGCTCTAATCTCTCGGCCACAACTAGGTCGTCCGTGGTGTAGGCCCACACTTCAAAGCCGCGATCCACGAGGAGGTGGGCGGCGCGTACCGTCTCGATGGGGTCGGGCAACAACGTCACGTCATCACCGATGACTTCGAGCTTTACGGCATTGGTCTCGAACGCCTCCCTCGACATTTCGGCAATTTTCACGGCTTCTTCCGCAGTGAAGCATCCGGCCGTATTGGGCAAGAGGTCAAACGAGAGCTCTCGCAGCAGGTCGTAAATAGAGCCGTCCTGCTCGGGCGTAACCCTTCGCACCGCCACCGTGGCGACACTGGACTCGGATGCGACCAACGCGTCTCGAAGTTCGTCAAGGGTGCGCAATCCCCCAGTGCCCATAACCAGGCGCGAGGTCGAAGAAATGGAACCGACGTGGAGATGATTCGTCACGTATGCATCGTACCTAGAGCCACGCCTCTGCCTTTAGGGTGGGCATGTGCAACCACGAGTAGTCATGACGATTGCCGGGTCAGACTCCGGAGGCGGAGCGGGCATTCAGGCCGACCTGCGTACCTTCGCCGCGCTGGGCGTACATGGAACTTCCGCTATTACTGCGATCACCGCCCAAAATACCGTTGGGGTCTCGGCGGTGTGTGCCCTCGAAGCTGAAATGGTCGCCGCCCAAGTAGATGCGGTCACGACAGATATGCGGGTTAGCGCCGTCAAGACCGGAATGTTGGCCCGGCCTAAGACCATCTTGAAGGTGGCCGAACTCGCTCGGGATGGCCAGCTCCCCAACTTGGTCGTTGACCCGGTGTTGGTGAGCAGCACGGGCCACGCCCTCATGGAACAAGGCGGCGTAGAGGCCTATCGCGAAGCGTTGCTGGCATACGCGCTCATCACCACTCCCAACCTCCTCGAGGCGGCCGTCCTGGTTGGTGTGGACGTGCGGGAGATCGACACGATTGACGCCATGCGGCAGCTAGCGCAAGCAATCTTGAAGTTCGGACCCTCGTACGTAGTTGTGAAGGGTGGCCACTTCGCCGAAGGCGCTATCACCGAAGGGCTCGCCCCCGATCTGCTCGTTTCGGCCGAAGGCGAGTTGCTGCTCGACGCCGAACGGGTAATTACGCGTAATGATCACGGCACCGGCTGCTCTATGGCCGCCGCCATTGCCGCCGGACTGGGCCTCGACTTAGAGGTCACCACAGCGGTCCAGGAGGCTAAGGCCTTCGTGCTACGAGGACTCCGAGGCGGGGCCGAGTGGAATCTCGGGGCCGGACACGGACCGATTGATCACATGGGATGGAATTCATGAGCGAAACACCTCAGCCACCATTGACGACCACGACCAGTTTGAAACCAGCGGCGGTCGTCCTGGGCATTGCCGCGTTCGTACTGGTCTTTTTCACCACCATCAATATCGTGGCGAATCCCACTGTGAACTCAACTACCACGATTCCTATCGTGGTTGGCGCCCTGCCAATCGACACCAAATCCAACCTCTTGCTCGAGTGTCAACTTCCTGAGAATCCTCCATCGGACATCAGCAATTCGCTACTCATTCCAACCTTGAGTTCTGCCGAATCGCCAATTAAGTGGCGGGGTAAAGGTCCTGGCGGCTACGACTGTGCCCGTGACATTTTGACTGCGGCACCATCTAGCGAACTACTCAGTTTCTACAAGAGCCACCTGGAATCTCGTGGGTGGAAATTATTCAGCCAAGGCGACACGTACAAATCAAAACAGCCGCAGATGCTCTTTCAAAAGGCTGGCTCTGACACGTTCTATTGGATCTTGGGAGTCTCAGTAAATACCAGCACTGCAAACTCAACTGTATTTACCTTTCGTCTCTACCAAGGCGCAAGCCTGATCTAGCCCCGCAAGAAGTTGTGCTCGGCCGCCAATACTTGAGACTGGACGTCCAAACCGCGATAGCCGTGACCTTCGCCTTCGAATTCCAGGTAGGTCACGTCAACCCCAGCGCCTCGAAGCCTTGTGACGTAGTCGCGCACCAGCTGCACGGGGATCACCCTGTCGTCGATTCCGTGAGTGATCAAAACACGTCGAGGAAAGTCAGTTCGATAGTGCGGAGAGACTGCATCGAACTGACTGGCACTTTCCGGGAGGGTTCCGATTAGATCCTCTAGGTAGCGACCTTCTACTTCGTGGGTGGCATGATTTAGCCGCTGAGCATCAGTCACGGGATAGTGCGCAATAGCCCCCGCGAAAATCTGATCTTCAGCCGCTAGAAGTGCGGTTAGCCCTCCCGAGCTACCGCCACGCACAAAGACACGACTCGCATCCACCTCGCCTCTCCCAATCAAGAATCGGGCAACATCACGAATGTCATCAACGTCGTACTCACCGTAATGACCATTCAAACTGCGCCTATAGGGAGCCCCGTAACCAACGCTCCCGCGATAGTCAACGCTCGCGAAGGCGAACCCGGACTGAACGAAGAACTGCGTAGTGGTTCGAAGGCCGCGCTTGGCATAGGCCGTGGGACCACCGTGAATATCGATAATCAGCCCCGGTCGATCTTCAGTCGGGGCGACAAAGCTGGGATTGGTCGGCTCGTAGTACACGAAGGGAACGCCCGAGTCTGTACTTCGGAGTTCGCTGAGACTGACTTCATCAGCGTCCATCTCATTTGGGTTCGGTGGCGATACACGCTGCCAACTCTTCCCTTTAACGCGATAGCGCCAAAGTGAAGACCCCACACATTGATCAGAGCCAGTGACCCACAACGACTTGTCTCCCCCAGCGACCTCTTGTATGCCAACGGGTGACGAGTCGACGAGTTCTACCGACCCGTCTTTTCTCCAGAGGTAAATAGATGTTGTCGATGACCGGACGGTGACGTGAGCCGTACTTTTGCCGAGACCCGCAGTCCATGTCCATCCAAAAAACCAGTCGCTCAGACTCTCCCCTCCAACGGCTGAGGCCACTGCAATCTCTCCACCATGCGAGCGGGTGGGGCGGAAGTGTTCCTCTTGTTCATACTGAAAAAAGAGGTCACCATGGATCCACACTGGATTCATGGCTGCGTGGTGCACGGAACCGGCGAGCACATTTGCCGAAAGATACGTGTAGGCCCGGTTAGCGGTCCAGACCTGAGCTGTTTCCCACGGCATGGTGCCTGAGGGCCACGCGTGCCAAGCCACGCGGCCGGTTGCGACGTCAACACTCAATCCGCCAATGAAGTCTGCAGTTCGCCATACTGTTCGAGCTTGGCCGCGCTCTACGTCGACCACGATGATGGCCCGGCCGTCCTCTGGTCCAAAGTCAGCCACGTACGCAAACTCACGCTTAGACCAACGAACTAGAAAGCCTTGCTGGCGACCTTCCACGGGAAAGGAACGGATGGCGAGGCCGGAGTCGTCGTACATCTGGATGACTCCCCGCGACGGCACTAGACACAACGCCCGGTGCGACCCGAAGGGGGTCCAAGCCGGAGCACCGTATCCATACAGGGCGCTGCCAACTTTTTCACTGGAGGCACTAATCGCACTCCACTCCCCCTGACGGAAACGCCAGAGCTGGGCGGAGCCGGAGTCTCCAGTGTTTCGCAGGAGGCCAACCCCTTTGCCCCAGGCCCGAACCGCCGTGAACGTTGGCGTCGCCACCGAGGCTTGGGTCGGAGTGAATGGTGGCAACCAATCGATAAACGGTCTCTCCTCCACGAGTTGATTGTACCGAGCCTCTAACCTCACACTGTGCGAGCCTTCGTGATCTCCGCTATCGATAACCAGGTAACAACATCGATTCGAACCGACCTGCCCACCCCTGAGGCCGACGACGTAACCGTGGCCGTTGAGTGGAGCGGCATTAACTACAAAGACGCCATGGTGATTGATCCCAAGAGTCGAGTCCGTCGCTCCTCAACACTCATTGGCGGGGTCGATGCCGCGGGCACGGTCGTGGCATCCAAGGTTTCGGGCATATACCCTGGCGATCGCGTAGTGATTCACGGTGGGGACATTGGGGTTGGTCGAGATGGCGGGTTTTGCGAATTCATTAGCGTCCCGAGTCGTTTCGTTAACGTCCTACCTGATTCCCTCTCGACACGCGACGCCATGGTCGTTGGAACGGCTGGCTATACGGCATTTGCGAGCCTGATCGCCCTTGAACAGCGAGGCCTCACACCTAGCGATGGCGAGGTTCTCGTGACGGGTGCAACGGGCGGCGTCGGTGCTTGGTCGGTAGCGGCCTTATCTGCCGCGGGCTATTCGGTCGTCGGCTCCACGGGCTCGAGTGACGCACAGCAGTGGCTTGTCGAAATGGGGGCCGTGCGCTGCATTGGGCGACACGACATTGGCGACAAACCCGATCGAGTCCTGGGTAGTGAACTCTGGGCCGGAGCCATCGATTGTGTCGGTGGAGACACGCTGCATCAAGTGCTACGGACTCTTCGATACGGGGCTGGTGTGGCCGCGAGCGGTCTCGTGGCCAGTGCAGATCTGACGACCAACGTCTATCCCTTCATTACCCGCAATGTGGCCCTCCTCGGCATCGACGCCGTCAACGCGTCCCACGAGACTCGCACGAGTGTTTGGGATCTGGTGGCCAACACAATGCTGACGAGAGACTTCGAGCCTCTTATCGACTCTGTCGTTACCCTCGAGGAGATTGATGGGGCGCTCGCCCAAATCGCCCAAGGTCAAACTCGGGGGAGAATTTTGGTTGATACTCGCAGTTAGCGAAATACTGGTGAGACGAAGGCACTCGGACCGCTGCACTGCGACACTAGGTAGGTAGCCGCTACGGGAAGCTCTTGGCGATTAGCACCACGTAGCCAGCTCACCGTTACCGAGGTTGCCACATCGCAGCCAGAACGGTTTGAAAACGAGATAGCCACCGAAGCACTCTCCTGGGCATCCAACGTGACGCCTTCGGGAGATTTTGAAATCGCACCACCGTCGGGCGTCGTCAATTCTGACAGCACCGGTATGCGCGTGAACTGGTCGGCGGTTGCAGATATGTCGGTTCCCATCACCACATCAAGCCAGGTGGGCAGGGTGCACGTCTCTTGAGTGTTAGTGAAGGTGATCCATGCGTGTGCCGTACCGGCGCCGGCCGTGCCATCCACCCACGCGCTCTGCAACTGCGTCGCCGAACAGGCCGAAACCGCCGGCAGGCTCGTCGTGGTGCTGACTGCTCGAAACAGGTCGCCTCGGGCTACTACGAAGACCAATGCGAGTACCAAGAGCATGGTGAGCGTTCGGAGGAGGCGTCTCACGATGCGCCTTCACTTTTTCCGAAACCGTCAAGGAATTCGTGGAGCTCAGCAACGAGATCTTCCTCTTCTACTTCCAGCTCACCACCGAGAAACTCCTCGTCTTCTTCTTCGTCATCGGCTTCAAAGACCTGCGCCTCGGCGTCCATCAGTTCATCATTCACCAAAATCGGAGCTCCGACACGCAGCGCCAGGGCTACAGCATCACTAGGGCGCGCCGAGATGGTCAGCTCTGCGCCGTTAACCAGTAGGCGCAGGGCGGCGTAGTACGTACTGCCGACCAGGTTTTGAATTTCGACATTGAAGACTTTGCCACCGAGGGCCGTGATGATCTCGCCCATCAGATCATGCGACATCGGACGAGGCGTCTCAATCTCTTGGAGGGCGTAGGCAATTGCGGCCGCCTCGGGCTGGCCGATGAAGATGGGCAGGATTCGATTACCGTGCACCTCTTCGAGAAGGAGGATCGGTGTAGCGGACGCTACGTCCACGCTCACTGTCCGAAGAATGACTTCCACCATAGAAAGAGACTAGACCCGCTCTAGTTAGCGCGAACGCCAGTGCTAAAGATGTTTGGCAGCGGTCGCTGCGTGCACCGCATTCCGGAGTTCCGATACCTCGGACGCCACGCGCGCTTCTTGAATCTCGCGCTGGGCCTTAGGCAGTTTGCGCAGGGGGACGGTGAGGTCACGAACGAAATCCATCTCCAGCTGGACGAGCCGCCGCAGTGGCGTCAACTGCCGTACGGCGACGCCCTGGTTAATCAACACGCCAGCTCGTTTCGCAACCTGTAGGTCGAGTGCGGAGTACGTGAGGCGCTCATGGATGATCTCGGGGGCCAGGAAGCCCTGAGCCTGAAGATCGTTGATCTGTCGTTCGCTCAAACCGCTCGCAGCCACAAACTCAGCGCTGGCGTAGGTATCGCTCGAGACGACAGTTAGGAAAGGCGGCGCAGCGGACTGTACCGCGACGGCTGGCGTTGAGGAGGGTGCCGGTGATTCGGGGACGCGAGCCGTGACGGCATTGGCTTGAACGAGACGAGCTGCACGAGCAGCGGGGCCGTTGGCCATTTCGCCTTCAGGTGCAATCATTCCCCGGTCGACGAGACGCCTACGCACATCTGGCAACGCGATATTGCGGGCACGAAGCCGAAGAGCCTCACGAAGCACTTCGACATCAGAAGGAACAAAAACGCGGTACTTACTCTTTGTTCGCTTGGGCTGCACCAAACCTTGGTCTTCGTAGTAGCGAATCTTCGAGAGTTCTAGATCGGGAAACTCATCACGAAGCAAGCGGTGAACTTCACCGATGCGATAGGTGCGCGCAGCGGTCACGATGCGCTCCAGTACACGAGCTTAAATTTTCCAATTTGGATTTCGTCACCATTACGAAGGACCGACTCATCGACTCGTGCACCATTGACGTAAGTTCCATTAAGCGAGTTCAAGTCACGAACTGTAATACGTCCCGACGCCGTACGCGTAAAAAGGCCGTGATGCCGAGAAACGGAAACATCGTCCAAGAAGATGACGGAGTCTTCGTGCCGACCCACACTTGAGACCTCAAGAGTTAGCGCGATATTTTCGGGAGTTCGCGAACCCGACACAATCACCAGAGTGTCCACTGGGCACGTGGTGGGAGCTGTTACCGACTCGGAGTTGGAGCCGTTGACCGACTCGATGATTGGAACGGCCACCGTGTCCGGCGTCGTTGCGTCATGCTGTGGGGCGCCACAAGACCAGCAGAAATTCGCGTTGGCGTTAAGAATTTCGCCACAGCGTCGGCAGGTTACGGGGGCCACAGTCGTGCGTCCTAGTGGTCGGTGATTGCTCGATAGCCATCGGCATCGAGCAAGCTCGCCACACCGTTGTCATCATCAAGTTCGATTTCACAAATCCAACCGGAACCGTACGGGTCCTCGTTGATTGATTGTGGCGAGTCACCCAGAGCATCGTTAACCGCAACTACGGTTCCCGAAACAGGTGAATAGATCTCGGATACTGATTTGGTTGATTCAACTTCACCAATCGATTGACTAACCGTCACCTTCGTGCCAACTTTGGGCAAGTCAACAAAGACCACGTCACCGAGCGCGTCCTGCGCATAGTCGGTAATTCCAACGCGAACCCGGTTGCTCTCAACCGCGGCCCACTCGTGGTCTGACGAGTATTTCAGTTCATCAGGTATCCGCATAGGGGGACAAATCTACTAGGCCTTACGGGCGGCCCGTCCGGTGCGAAGGGCGGCCAAGGCCGGCTTGACATAACCGGCCAAAACGACCCAAGCGAGGACAAGTCCGAACACCCCAATTGCCCACGTCAGGGCCTGTACCACGGTCTGCCAGCCCACCAGGGGCACGTCGTGGGGGTTGCTGCAGAGTAGGAAAAGCGGGTAGGCCGCCATGAGGGCGAAGGTCGAAACTTTGCCCCACCACAAGACATCAATCCGTGCTGCGCCAAGGGCGGCTAGAGCCACGGTCAAGAGAGAGACGAGAATTTCACGAGAGAACGTGGCAATCGCAAACCACCACGGCACCGCACCCAGCATTGCCACCGAAATCACCGAAGTACCCACGAGTAGGCGATCAGCGACCGGGTCGATGATTTTCCCCACATTCGACACCTGATTAAAGCGTCGGGCCAAAAATCCGTCCACCCAGTCGGTGGCGCCCAGCGCTCCGAGCAGCCAGGCCGCCAACGCTCGGTGGTCAGTATTGAAGACGAGAACTATAAAGACCGGCAGAAAGGCCAGTCGGACCAGCGTGACGAGGTTGGGCCAAGTGGCCCAACCTGCATCACTGGTTTCTAGATTGTCCACGAACCGTTCGACCGCAGCAGCGAGGCCAAATCGCCCGTGCCCTTCAGAGCCTGCGCCGAGGCAATTTGAGCCGTAGTGGCAGCGCCGAATTCAGTTCGATTCACATCGCGGAACACGCCCATCGGGGTGGGCTCTTGATTCGAGTGAGTGAGTCGAGCGATAGCGAAGGCCGATGCCGGGTCCTCCACGTTCTCGTCGTGCGTGATGATGGCCGAACGATTGCTATCCGAAATGCGGGCGGTAAAAACCGAGCCATCGGCATTACGGAACACGCCAAACTCCTGTTCGGCACCAAATATCACCGGAGCGCCGTGCTTGAGGTTGATCAACATTGAACCGCGGTTCTCTTTGCTGGTGATCCCTTCGAAGGTACCATCATTGAAAACGTTGCAGTTTTGGTAGACCTCAACGAGCGACGAGCCCTTGTGTTCGTGAGCGCGGCGGAAGGTTTCTTGCATGTGCGCTCGGTCCATGTCATGGGTGCGGGCCACAAAGCTGGCTTCGGCACCGATGGCGAGAGACACGGGGTCAAAGGGCTTGTCCAGTGAACCGAGAGGTGACGACTTCGTCACCTTGCCCTGCTCAGACGTTGGGGAGAACTGTCCCTTGGTGAGACCATAGATCTGGTTATTGAAAAGCAAGATGGTGATGTTGACATTGCGACGAAGCGCGTGAATCAGGTGATTACCCCCGATAGACAGTGAGTCGCCATCGCCGGTGATGACAAAGACGTTGAGGTCGGGACGACTCATTGCCAGACCGGTTGCTATTGCCGGAGCGCGCCCATGAATGGTGTGCACTCCGTAGGTGTTCATGTAGTACGGGAACCGTGCTGCGCAACCGATTCCGGAGACAAAGACCGTCGACTCGCGATTAATGCCAAGGTCGGGCATGAGCGCCTGCATGGCGGCGAGAATCGAATAGTCCCCACATCCAGGACACCAGCGAACTTCCTGGTCGCTGGTCCAGTCTTTACGAGTCGTGATTGGGACTTCTACCGTGCTCACAGGGCACCTCCAAGGATTGCGTCGATACCAGCTTCAATTTCACTCGCCCTAAATGGCATTCCCTGCACCTTGGACAGCGACTTCGCGTCCACCAGGAACTCAGCACGGATCATCTTGCTGAGCTGACCAAGATTCAGTTCGGGCACGAGGACTTTGGGGTACTTCTTCAGTACGTCACCAATATTGCTCGGCATAGGGTTCAGATGGCGGAGTTGTGCGTGAGCCACCTTGCGACCGCGGGCCCGCGAGCGGATAACGCCGGCGGCGATGGAGCCGTAGGTCCCACCCCAGCCAAGAACAAGCACTTCGGCATCACCAGTCGGATCGTCGACCTCGAGCGCAGGAATCGATGCCGCGATACCGGCGACCTTCTGAGCCCGAAGATTCGTCATGCGCTCGTGATTCAAACCGTCGTAGGCCACGTTGCCGTGTCCGTCACCCTTTTCGAGACCACCAACACGGTGTTCGAGTCCAGCCATGCCGGGTGGGGCCCAGGGACGAGCGTTCGTCTCAGGGTCACGCAGGTACGGCCAAAACTCGGGAGTCCCATCGGCCTTCTCGTGGTTGGGACCGGTAGCGAAATTCGGCGAAAACTTTGGAAGGTCCGCTACATCAGGAATAGCCCACGGTTCGGTACCGTTCGCCAAGTAGGCGTCAGATAAAACGATGACCGGTGTGCGATAGGTAACGGCGATTCGGGCAGCCTCAATGGCCACGTTGAAACAGTCGCTGGGCGTAATAGCCGCGATCACCGGAATTGGTGATTCGCCGTGACGTCCATACATGGCCGTCAGGAGGTCCGTCTGCTCCACTTTGGTCGGAATGCCAGTTGAAGGACCGGCACGCTGGACGTCCACGACGATTAGCGGAAGTTCGAGCGACACGGCGAGACCCATGGCCTCACTCTTGAGGTCGAGCCCGGGACCACTGGTAGTCGTAATGCCGAGCGCGCCACCGTACGAGGCGCCAAGTGCGGATGCCACGCCGGCAATCTCGTCTTCGGCCTGAAAGGTTCGGACGCCGAACTCTTTGCGCTTGGACAGTTCGTGCAAAATATCTGAAGCTGGAGTAATCGGGTACGAGCCCAAAAAGAGCGGTAGTTCGCTGAGCTGGCCGGCGGCAATCAAGCCCCAGGCCAGGGCTGTGTTCCCGGTCACGTTGGTGTACTCCCCTGGCGCAAAGTCGGCCTTGGCGATTTCGTAACGGGCATCGAAGAGTTCGGCCGTCTCGCCAAAGTCATAACCGGCGCGGTAAGCCCGGAGGTTCGCTTGCTTAACGAGCTCAACCTTGGAGAATCGTGACTCGATCCATGCCACTGTGCTCTCAGTGGGACGCGAGTAGAGCCAAGAGACCAGTCCCAGGGCGAAGAAGTTCTTCGAGCGCTCTGCGTCGCGAGGCTTAACGCCCGCTTCCTTGCAGACTTCGGTCGTGATAGTCGTCATCGGGACTTCGTAGACCGTGTACTTGCCGAGTGTTCCATCGGACAGAGGGTTTTCGGCGTAGCCCGCCTTAGTCAGCGAGCGCTCGTCAAAGGCATCGACGTTGACAATGATCGTCGCGCCGGTCTCCAGAATCGACATGTTCGCACGGAGACCCGCGGGGTTCATCGCAATAAGAACGTCGGGGGTATCTCCGGCCGTCGTGATGTCGTGGTCCGAAATCTGCACTTGGAACGAAGAGACACCGTTGAGAGTTCCTGCCGGGGCC
>WLKR01000022.1 GCA_009701115.1 Actinomycetota bacterium
AGCATCTTCGTAGTCTCACCCAGGAGTTCAAACAACTCACTGTCGACCGCGCACCGCTTACTGCTCAGCGTGATGAAGTTGACTCGTTGCGCGAGTCGCTCTCGCAACGCAAGGCGACCCTGCAGGCCACGCTGGACTCCTCGACGAGTGGCGCGCGTGATCTCGCGACACTGGTCAGTGAGATTGAAGTCCTGGCCCAGAAGCTGGACGACGTGGAAACCAAGGAGCTCGAGATCATGGAGCTCCTGGAACCTTTTGATCAACAGGAGCAAGAGATCAAGGCGGCCGGACAACCCCTGATGACGCGCCGTAGCGAGCTGACCGCCGCAGTCGTGGCCGGTCGATTAGCCATCGACGAACATATTGCCGCCAAGTTGGCCGAAAGAGTGCCGCTGTTGGCCACCCTCCCTGAAAGCCTCCGCGCCTCCTACGAGCGAGTGCACGGTCGTGTTGGCGACGCCGCAGCCGTGGACGTCGAAGGTGGTCGTTGTGGCGGGTGTCGGATTGCCATGGTGCCACTCGACCTCGAGCGCTGGCGCAGTGCGCCGATTGACACCTTCCCGGTCTGCCCGGAGTGCTCTCGACTCCTCCTGCCGGCATGCTGATCCTGGTCCGGCACGGACAGTCCACGGCTAACCGCGATGGACTCTTAGTTGGCCACAAGGACGTGGCACTCACCGACGAAGGCCGGGCCCAAGCCGAACGACTGCAGGGTGCGCTGAGCGGTGCGACGCGCGTAATCAGTTCCCCCCTGACTCGAGCTCGGCACACCGCGGCCCTGGCGATTCCCCATCTCGAGGCGGAACTTGACCACGCCTTTATTGAGATGAACTACGGCGAGCTCGACGGACAACTACTTCGCGAGGTTGGCGCCACCACTTGGCGTTCGCTTCAGGAGGACCACGAATGGCCCGTCCCCGGCGGTGAGTCCATGGCCGATGTCGATCTGCGAGTCACACAACGCTTGAACGAGTTGGCCGAACAGGAGCGCGAGTTGATCGCGAGCCCCGTAGAGCACTTGGTGATCTTTAGCCACGTCTCACCCGTGAAGGCCTCGGTGGCGTGGGCTCTGGGTGTTCCTGGCACGGTGGCCTGGCGCATTCGGCTCGATAACGCCACCATGACCTCCATTACCACCGTGGCGGGACGCCCTTCGTTGATTGGGTACAACGTTCGCCCCTAGCGTTTCGGGCAAACTGGAGCGGTGAGTTCACCAATCCCCACCCACCGCCGCACCATCATTATTGAGAGTTTCGATACCGAAGACTCGTATCTCATCAACGCCACTCTGACCGACGAGCGGCCCTGGGTCGACGGCGACGAGCTAGTTCGGGACGTTCACGGAATGACGTTGGACGTCGAAGTTAACCGCCGCAGTTTCGTGGTGACTAACGCGAATGCCAAAATGCACCGGACTCCCCACATGGAGTGTGTCGCCATCGAGCCAGCCTTTCGTAATCTCATTGGCTTGTCGGTGACACGAGGCTTTAATAAGGCCGTGCAAGAGCGGCTCGGGCGTCAGCGAGGCTGCACGCACTTGGAGTTCCTGGCTCGCGCCATTGGACCAGTCGTGATTCAGGCCATGGCTTCTTCGTCGTCACGACAGGGTGGAGCGGCCGGTATCAGCCGCACGGTGAAAGAAGACTCCGATAGTTGGCTGACGAACACCTGTCACCTCTGGGCAACCGACAGTATCGGGGCCACCAAGATCCGCGAAGGCTGGCGTCCAGGACTGGACGGCTACCCCGCTCGGACGTTGGTGGAAATGCGCTCGACGCGCAGTTAGTTCGTGCTGGCGATGAAGTTCGCCAGCACTGCGCCCAACTGAGCACCCTCGTCTTCTTGGAGGAAGTGACCACCATCAACGATGGTGGTGTGAGGCTGACCGGTGGTCCCGGGCACATCGCGGAGGAACTTGGCGTCGGCGCCCTTGGTGATGGGATCCTTGTCGGAGTAGCAGGTGAGGAAAGGCTTCGTAAAGTTCCGCAGCACTTCCCATGCGCGCACCTGGTCGTCGTGGGCGGGGTCTTCAGGGGTCGTTGGTACGAGGGTCGGCAGGATGCGCACTGCTTCCTTGAACGACTCGTCCGGGAACGGCGCGTCGTACGCCGCGATGATGTCATCGCTCGGCTTGGTGGCACAACCGCCACCAACAATCGCACCGACCGGCATCTCGGGGACTGTCTGAGAGAAGGTCTGCCAGGCCAAGAAGGCCTCGCTAATCCGCTCGTCACCGGTGGGCAGACCACCGTTACCAATAGCGACGCGGGCAAACCGCTCAGAGTGTTCAGCTACGAGTCGGAGCCCCACCAGCGAACCCCAGTCCTGTCCGAAAACAGTCAGATTGGAAAGGTTGAGGTGATCGAAGAGAGCTTCACGGGTCCATTCAACGAGGCGGGCGTAGGAAACTTCCGCACGGGGGGTTGGCTTGTCGCTGCGACCAAATCCAATCAAGTCGGGGGCGATGACGCGGTAACCAGAGGCGACCAAGACGGGAACCACCTTGCGGTAGAGGAAGGACCACGTGGGCTCACCGTGCAGGAGCAGAACGGTTTCGTTTGCATCGCGAGGGCCTTCGTCGATGTAGGCCATGCGCAGTGGCGCGCCTCCCGTGGGGTCGGTTACCTCAACGTAGTGAGGGGTAAAGGGGAAGTCGGGCAGGTTGGCGAAGCGATCTTCAGGGGTACGGACGCGATCCATGGCGGGCCTTTCGATTAATTGCATCGAGCCTACCGAGAAACATCAAACGCCTCGCTCTGACTCGAAAGTCAAAGCGAGGCGTTTGATGTTTATGGCCCCCCCAGCCAATGGTGAGACACTAGCGACTCTGCAATAAAAGCTCCAAGTTCCGGTGGGGTGAAAATGGGCTTTAAGGTGTGAGAGTCTTCACAAACTCCAAGGGGGAAGTAATGGAATCTCGCACGTTAGGACAGGGCCTTTCGGTATCCAAGCAGGGCTTGGGATGCATGGGTATGAGTGAGTTCTACGGCACCGGGAACGACGAAGAGTCCACGGCCACGATCCACGCCTATCTCGACGCCGGCGGCAATTTCTTAGACACGGCCGATATGTACGGCCCCTTCATCAATGAGGAGCTGGTCGGCAAGGCCATTGCCAATCGCCGCAGCGAGGTCGTCCTCGCCACCAAGTTCGGAAACCAGCGTGGTGAGGGTGGAGAGTTTCTCGGCGTCAACGGCCAGCCCGACTACGTGCGCCAGAGCTGCGAGGCATCGCTACGCCGTCTGGGTGTTGACTACATCGACCTCTACTACCAGCACCGAGTAGATGCCAACGTGCCGGTAGAAGAGACCTGGGGGGCCATGAAGGAGCTCGTCGACGCGGGCAAGGTTCGCCACCTCGGTATCTCGGAAGCTTCAGCCGCCACTCTCGCCCGTGCTCACGCCGTGCACCCCGTGACGGCGATTCAGTCGGAGTACTCCCTGTGGACTCGGGACCCCGAAGATGGCGTCTTGACCACCTGTCGGGAACTTGGAATCGGCTTCGTGGCCTATAGCCCGCTCGGGCGTGGCTTTCTCACCACGAACGATGCGGTGCGCAACCCGACCGACAAGAAGGACTTCCGTAAATTCCAACCTCGATTCAGCGGGGAGAACGGTGAAAAGAACGCCGAGTTGATCGTGGCGCTCTCGGCGATTGCGGCCGAGAAGAAGGTAACGGTGGCTCAATTGGCCCTTGCATGGGTCATGGCGCAAGGCGATGTCATCGTCCCCATTCCGGGAACGAAGCGTCGTAGCTGGCTCAGCGAGAACTTGGCCGCTAACGACATTGCACTGAGTTCCAGTGATGTGGCAGCCCTCTCGGCCGCCGTGCCTCGCGACGCCGTGGCCGGCGACCGCTACTACCCAGCGGGAATGCTGACCGTCAACCTCTAAAGGCTTCGACGGGAATGACCACGTCGCACTTGGCAATAAGGTCGGGGTCGTGCGTCGTGATCACCAAGGTGGCCTTGCTCGCCCAAAGTGCACTAATGAGTAGCTGACGCTCGTCGTTGCCGAGTCCGGCCGTTGGTTCGTCCAGCAGCAGGAGTTCTGGTTCAGCCACCATGGCTCGAACGAGGGCGTAACGGTGCCGCTCGCCCCGTGAGCACTCCGATGGGCGCACACCGAGATCCTTCGAGAGTCCGAACGCGGTAGCGAGTGGTTCCCAAGGCGTGAGCTTCGTCCGACCGAGGGTCAGTTCATCGACCAGGGTGGTGCCGAGAAAGTGTGGCTCAGTGGGCACATAGCCAACGTGGTGGCGGAGTTCATCCTCTGACAGCGTGTTGAGGTACGTCGAGTTGGCCAACATGGTGGCTCCGGCGTGCTCGAGATTCGCCACACCACGGAGCCAGGTCGACTTACCTGAACCTGAAGGCCCCACTACGGCGATTCGGCTACCCGGTGTACAGGCAAAGATGTCCTGGACGTTGAACTGGGTCACCGTAACGGGCCAAGACTCGTCACCGAGTTCCCGAGCGGAGGTTTCGCCTCGGGCCTCCAGGCCCTCAATCGTGGCCACGGCATTGGCGGCCGAATGGAGTCCGAGGCGCCAGGTCGCGAAGAGTTCACCCGTGAGCGATGCACCCAGGACCCCCAACACAATGGCGTTAGAAGTCTCGGAAGAGGTGAAGGCAATCAGCGAAATCGCCACGCGGGAGGCGATGACTACGAGGGCTCCGCTCACGGTGGCGAGGGCGAGGTCTACGCGGCGCCACCAGATTTCGACGCGCGACTGGGCGTACTGCCACGCCTCGTACCGCTGGGGCTGATCAAAGTGTTGGTCGAGTGCCGCGGCACCGAGGAGGGAGAGCTCGGTGGCTAGCTGTGCGCGGTCAAAGAGTTCTTCGAATCCTCTTTGGTGGGCCCGGCGCAGGACTCGTACGGAACTCACGGCTCGATTGAGTTGGCTCATGAGGGCGATAAAAACTAGGACTGCGACGAGGAGGAGAGCGCCAATGAACAAGGACTCACCCTGGACGCCGGCACCCTGACGCGACAGCACTTCCACGATGATTCCCAGAGAAATCAGAAAACTCACCACCGAGGCCACGTTCGGAACGACCACTCGAAGCCACACGTCCTGCAGGTGATCAATGTCGGTGACGGACTGCTGGAGCAGTTCGGCCCGCGATGTATTGGCCGTAATGCGGAAGGACCACGTTGCCACGCGGCGGGTCAGCCACACGCGCCACTGAGTCACGGCGGCAAAGCCCAGCCGGTGTGCGTTCATCCGATCGAGGTATCGCAGTGGTGAGCGGAAGAAGGCCAGCAGTTCGATGATGACGAGAGGAACGGCGATCCGCTGGAGCGGATTAGCCCAGTGCTGCTGGGTCCACGCCAGACAGAGGAGGAGGGGTGCGCCAATACTCAGGGCGTTGGCCGAGAGTTGAGCCACCGTAGTAGCGAGCAGGGAGCGCAGTACCGTGCGACGAGATACGTCGGACGACTTCATCCACGTAATGAGGAGGCGCCAACTGCTCACGCGCGCTCCAAGGAAATTTCCAGGGTGGGTGCCCCCAGGATTCGACGATTATGGGCCGCTTCCAGCACGGCTAGATCGCCGTGTCGAGCGAGCTCGTGGGCCACAGCGCGCAACGTCTCTTCGTCGAAGAGGCCGGCGACATCATCGATGATTAGCAGTGCCACGTTGGCCAGCAGGGCGCGAGCTATCGCGAGTCGGGCTCGCTCACCATCGCTGTACTGGGAGGCCGACGTCACGACCTGTTCGAGATCGCTAAATCGCGGACCCGCTAGCCCCAGTCCCGAAAGTACGGCGAAGACTTCGCTCGTCTCTACGGGGCGCTTAACGCAGAGATTGTCCCGGAGCGTGCCAGTGAACAGTTGGCTATCAGCCTGGACCCAACCAATGGGTCGAGATGTGATGGCCGAAGTACCGCTGAATGGTGGACGGAGCCCGACCAAGGTGCGAAGCAGTTGCGTCTTGCCTACGCCGGAGGGACCCGTGATGAGGACGCGGTCACCAGTTTGAATTGACGTCGTTATCGATGTCCGACTGGATGGCACGGTGACCTCAGTGGCCGAAAGGAGTAGGGGCCCGGCTGTGGAAGAGACTTGAGTAATCGACGGTTCGATCAGCGTGCGAGCCCCCTGAGCGGCATTCTCGCGCTGGTGAAAGGCACTTGCCCACGCCCGCACCCGGGAGTTGATTTCAACAACGAGCAAGAGGGCCAGGAGGCCGTGTTCGAGTGATCGACGGCCGTGAAGGAGGTCAAAACCAATAACCATCGCAACGAGACCAATGGCGGCACCACCGATGAACTCGGTGATCAATGCGGACCCCATGGCCACTCGAATTCCTTCGAGATTGGTGTGAGCCGAGGCTCGCGAAGCCGTGGCGACTCGCTCGCTGGCGTACTCAACGGTGCCGAGACTGCGCATGTCACCCATGGCATCCAGCGTGCGCAGCTGAGTGGAGGCCAAGAGCGCTGTGCGTGAGGCCACGGCTTCACTTGATCGCTCCGCCGCTCGTCCGGCTCGAATGTAGAAGGGAATGCTTGCAGCAATCAGGGCGAGAAAGATCACGGCCGATAACCAGCCTCCGAAGTACCAAACGGGTATCAGGGCCAGTAGCGACGTTGCGGCCGAACTGGCGAGATAACCCACGCCGACCCCGTCGCGGACGGCCACTGCGGCACTATCCAGAACGGCGACATCGAGCCCGTTGGGTCGACGAACGAGTTGCCAGAGATGCTCGCGAGTACGACGGTCCGTATCGTCACGCAGGCCGTGCAGTGTGGCACTGACGCCCCAAGCCGTGACGAGGCGAAGGACTATCGCCATGAGGATGAAGACGAAGCCGTTCTGGTGGATACCCGCGAAGAGTTCGCCGATGCCGCGGGCGAAGAACATCGCAGCACAGAGGACGGCGAGGGAGCTCACCACCCCGAGAATGGACTCAAGTCGTGACGAGCGATTCATTGCGCGGCGGGCATCTCGTCTCGGCTGGGAAGCAGTTTGGCCTCCGTGTTAATCCAGTCGCGCAGGTATCTCGTGGCGTGACAGTCGTCTTCGTTGTATTCGAGAATTCGTTGGCGTGAGGCGAGTGCCGTTTCATCGTCGCTCGCCGTGGCCGTTTCGTACCAGACCATCGATGCCTCACCACCCGGAGCTTCGTCACGCCAATGAAAGCCGGCGTACGGGGCGAGCACCTTGAGGCCCAGGGGCCCCTCGGTCTGAATGCACTCTTTGGCCGTGTTGTGCAGGTCGACCCACTTGGGCGACGTGAGGAAGTTGGAGACTTCATTCCAGGGTGGCGTGATGGTAGGCGTGAGTGTTACGGCCCGGCGCATCGCTCCATTTTCAGCCTGCTCGTAGAAGCAGTAGGCCGCGAAGGTCAGACCCTTGTTTTCACAGTCGCGCTGGAGTCCGCTAAACCACGTCCAAAACTCAGCGAAGATCCGGCTTTCAGCCTCACTCGTGAGTTCACCCCACTCCACGAAGCTGTAGTACCCATCGGCCACGCCCTCAATTGTGGTTCGGGTTCGAACGGTGGCACCCCAGAGATAGGTGTGATCGTTGTAGGACTCCATGTCGACGTCAACTTCAACGTCGGCAGTCGTGCACTGCATCTGCTCGGCTGTGACGCGACGCAGGGGACCACCTCGCCACATGGCCCGAGCCTTGTAGATCATGTCGGGGAGTTGAGAGAATTGCTTGCCGAGGTACTCCACGGTTTCGTGGGGCGCCGAGGCGCTCAAGACCGAGTTGTAGGCCGCCGCGGCCCGCCCCGCGTCGAGGAGGGCCAGTTGACGCCACGTTGTAACGCCTGACTCTCGCAGAATGATCTGCTCGGAGAATTTGGTGAAGCGCACGAGTGATATGTCCTCGCTCGCCTTGAGTATCTCGTTGCACGAGTTCGAGAAGGGACAGTTGTCGCATTCGCGGTGCCAAAACGGAGTCGTCGGGTACTGGCCACCATTGACCCACGCCTGCTGGGCGTCGAGAACTTCGCGACGCTCACGAAAGGCCTCGTCGTAGGCGCTGAGGTTCCAGGCCACGTTCTCGGTCTCGAGCTCGAGCCACCACAACGAACCGTTGCGATCGATGACGCCACCAACTCGCTCGCTATCGGCGAAGCCGAGTGCTTCCAGCGTGCGGTAGGTGTGACAGAGGGCGAGCCCGGCGCGGGTGATCGTGTCGCTCCGGCGCGAAGTTGTGCCTTCGACCCACGTGCTGTCGGAGGGCCGGAGCGCGTCGAGGGCTCCCGATCGAATACGTCGCGTGGTCGCGGCATCGGTCACTTCAATATTGCGAATGAGTATCGGGACGTAGCGAAAGCCACTTTCGGTGCGACCAGTCCGAACGAGCACATCGGCGTGGGCTCGGCGCTTGTTTGCCGTGTCATCGGGGAGGCGAGGGGCCAGGATGATTTCGGCGCCGGCCGCGAGGGCCTCGCGGGTTTCGGCGTAACTCGACACGGTAACGCCGTCGGGGTAGTTCGTAGTTATAGATTGCCGGATGCCGTCAGCGACCCGTTCGGCCTCACGGATCCGACGTTGGTACGTCTCGTCGATCTCGACCTCGTTGCGAACTTGGGGTCCGCCGCGCTCGAGCGCTACTCGGTGGGGGCATCTGCCAACTTCGCTACCGGACAACAGTTCATTGGCAGCCACGACCAAATCCTAGGAGGCGCCGGGAATATCACTCCGCCAGCTCCGCCACAGGGCGGCGTACTCGCCATTATGAGCGAGAAGCTCGTCGTGGGTACCGAGTTCGGCGATCAAGCCATCAATCACTACAGCGACCCGATCGGCGTCATGGGCTGTGTGTAGACGGTGGGCAATAGCAATCACCGTTCGACCCTCGAGTACGGCGCTGAGCGAACGTTCGAGGTGACGCGCGGCCCGAGGGTCCAGCAGAGCGGTGGCTTCGTCCAGCACGAGTGTGTGGGGGTCGGCCAGCACGAGCCGGGCCAGCGCCAACTGCTGGGCCTGTGCCGGGGTCACCGGATGGCCGGTCGATCCCAGTTCCGTGTCGAGTCCTTCGGGAAGTTCCTCGACCCACTCCAGCGCGTCGACGGCGGCGAGGGCGCGCCGCACGGCGTCGTCATTGGAGGAGGGTCGCGCCAAGATGACATTGTCGCGAACGGTGCCGATGAAGATGTGGTGCTCTTGGGTCACGAGGGCCACGTGTTGGCGAATCGATGAAAGCGGGAGGTTGGCAACTGACTCGCCGCCAATAGTGATTGAGCCACTGCGGGGAATATCAATGCCGGCGATGAGGCGACCGAGTGTTGACTTACCGGCCCCCGAAGGTCCGACTATGGCCAGTCGTTCGCCCGGTTGAATGGAGAGTGACACTCCGTGGAGTACGTCGTGACCGGCTCGATAGGCGTAACGCACGTCGGTGATTTCAATCAGTTCACCCTGGGGCTCACCACCGTCGTGACTGCGATCATCTTCAACCTCGGCCACGCCGATGAGTCGGGCCAGTGCCGTTTGGCCGATCTGGAGTTCATCGAGCCAAGCCACGATGCGGTCTAGGGGGTCGGTCATCTGTACCACGTACAAGGTGACGGCCGTAGCGGCGCCGATAGTGACGTGATGTCCGATGAAGAGCCAGCCACCCCACAGCAGAGTGGTCGTTACGGCGAATGAAAAATTTGCTTCAACAATTGGAAACCACCACAGTCGCATCGACAGGGTGTAGAGCTCGGCGTAAAAGGCTTCTCGGATACTTTCGTCAATGCGCCCCGCTTGCCGCTGACTGAGACGAAGGGCATCAACAGTGCGGGCCCCTTCGGCCGTCTCGGAGATGGCCCCAAACATCGTGGCGTAGGCGATACGTTCGCGCACGTAGCCCGGGGAGGCGTAACGCAGGTAGCGCTTGGTAGTGATTGCCAACACCGGCACAACAACCAGACTGGCGAGCGCCACGAGGGGGCTCGTGAGGAACATCGCCACCAGCGTCAAGACGGTTTGAATGACCGCAACAGTCCACTCCGGTAGCGCAAAACGTACGGTTCGGTTCAGCGCCTCAATGTCGTTGGTGGTGCGGCTCAGGAGATCTCCCGTGCCGGCCCGTTCTACGACCGAGAGGGGTAGTCGCAACACGTCAGCCAGAAATTCCTCACGCAACGTGGCAAAGACTCGCTCGCCGAGGGTGTAGCTCTGCCGTCGAGCGATGTAGTTGAGTGCCGTGTTGCTGAGCGACGACGCCAGGAGGGCTACGACGAGCCAGAGCACGGCCCGTGAAGTTAGAGACCCATTGCTGGCCCGTTGCACGAACTGGCCAATGATGAAGGGTGCCGCGAGGGCTGCCGCCGAAGCGGAGGCATAGAAGCCCAGCATGACGAGTGCCGGACGTCGAAACCGTCGGAGGAGTTTGAGCGCGTGCTGGCGCACGACAGCATTGGTCGCGATCGGGAGATTGCTCACTCGTCGCCCCTCAGAATCAACGATCGATACCAGTCGTCATTAATGAGCAGTTCTTCGTGAGACCCTCGTGCCGCGACGACACCATCGCGCAGCACGATGACTTCGTCGACCTTCTCCAGCATCAGGGGGCTCGTCGTGGCAATCAGAGTGGTTCGACCCTGGCGAGCGTCACGAATGTTGCGCGCGATGCGCCCTTCGGTGTGGGTGTCGACAGCCGACGTGGGTTCGACCAGGATGAGTAAGTCTGCTTCCGTGAGGAGGGCTCGGGTGAGTGCGAGTCGTTGTCGTTGTCCTCCCGAAAACGAACGACCCCGTTCTTCAACGGTCGAGTCGAGTCCGTCTTCGAGGGCGTCGAGCACATCGAGGGCACTAGCGGCCGCGATAGCGCTCATGATGTCGCTCTCCGTGGCTGTCTCGTGGGGGTTGAGTTCACTGCGGAGTTGACCGGTAAAGAGACGGGGTTCAATCTCGCTCACGACAATGTGTCGACGCACATCGCTAATGGCGTATGAAGTGATTGGCATCGCGTCCAGCGTGACGTCGTCGACATCTGTCGTGAACCACCCGAGGCGATTCGTGACCTCGGTCGCTTCGGCGGGGGTTTCGGTCACCAGGGCGGCCAGGGTGCCGCGAGCCAGGGAGATGCCGGTGCGTCGATCGCTGAAGCGCTCGATAGAGCTAGGCCACGCCAGACCCGGTTCGTCACTCACCATCGGGGGAATGTTCAAAATGCCGATGACTTTGCGAGCGCCAACCAAGGCACGCGTTCCGGCAATGACGTACTCGATCGCGGTACGAAGTGGCATCGTCAGAAACGTGGCGTAGCCAAAGAAGGCGACCAGCTGGCCGGCCTGGAGATTCCCGTTAATGACCTCGTGGGCGCCGAAGTAGGTGATGATGGCCGTCAAGATGGCCGGCAGGAGGATTTGACCCGATTCGAGGGCCGACTGGGGCTTGGAGACTTCAACGCCGGAGCGTTCTACGGCTCGACTCATGGTGATGTAGTTGTCGAGAAAGACGTC
>WLKR01000023.1 GCA_009701115.1 Actinomycetota bacterium
GCCAAATAGAGGGCCACGCCGTTGGCGCTGATGAGGACGTAGGAGCCCAGGGCGGCACCGGCCGTCCGAGCGATGGCGTCGGCGATGAGCAGGAGTTTGGCCTTGGCCGTCCAACGACCGCCCTTGATGAGAAATGCGACCGTGTTGAGGCCGTCGCTAAAGGCGTGAATTAAGAGGGCCAAGAAAACGGCGTACCCGAGCGTGTGGCTGACCTGGAAGGCGGCACCGATACCGACGCCATCCAAAAAGACGTGGCCAATGAAGGCCACGGCACTCAACGTCCCCACGACGTGGCGATGGTCGTGATCGCTGCCGTAGTCCGACTCGTGCGGCTCGTGGGTGGCGAAGGACTTCTCTACAAGGTGCAACAGGAAGAAGCCCAGGACGATTGCAATCGACACCGTCGGAACACCGAGCGTTATAGAGGTATTAGTGCTGAAGACCTCGGGGAGGAGGTCGAAGCCGACGAGGCCAAGTAGGAGGCCGGCTGAGAGCCCTAGAACGAGGTGGAGGCGGTCCTTGGTGCGCAGGGCAATGAATCCACCCAAAGTGGTGGCTACGCCGGTTAGGAGCGCGAGGAGCACGGCGATGATCATGACCCCACCCTACTCATAATGAGAACGATTATCAAAACGAAGTTCCCATGCGAAGGCGTATCGTGACCACGTGATGACTGGCGAACTCCTCGAGCGGTGCGTCTTCCCTGCAACCGATGACGTTGTCGCGTTAGCCGTTTCGGGCGGTGCCGACTCGGTGGGGATGGCCCTCTTGGCGCACGAGGCCGGCCTCTCGGTCCACATCCACCACGTGGACCATCACCTGCGTCCCAACAGCGCGCGAGACGCCGAACTCGTTGTGGCCCTCGCTCGAGAGCTTGGCGCCGCGGTAACGGTGCACGACGTTCACCTCGAGAATGGCGGCAACGTCGAGTCACGGGCCCGAGCCGCTCGCCGTTCGGTACTCCCACCCGACATCTTGACGGGACACACGATGGACGATCTGGCCGAGACGATGTTGCTCAATCTTTTGTGGGGAGCGGGCCTCGACGGACTCTCACCCATGACGCGTGGTGCGACGAAGCCCTTGATTCACCTCCGACGCTCCGAGGTTCGCGCCTTGGTACTCGAATCGGGACGACCATTTATTGACGACCCCACGAACGAGGACCAGACGCTGCGCCGCAACGCGATGCGTCATCGAATCATTCCGGCTCTAGACGAAGTGGGGGAGCGAGACATCGTGCCGATTTTGGCTCGCCAAGCCTGGTTGGTCGCCGACGAACGGGCCTGGCTCGATGAGATTGTCTCCCTGGACGCCGCCATCGCCTTTGATCAGATTGACTGCCGTGAGTTGCAGACGTGGCCGACGGCTCGCGTGCGTCGCTGGGTGCGTCAGCACCTCACGACCGATGATCCGGACGGCACCCACGCCCCGTCACTAGATGAAGTCGAGCGAGTCTTGCGAGTGATTCGTGGTGAAGTTGTGGCGACGGAAGTCAGCGGTGGCCGACGGGTGGCCCGTAAAGATCAGTTTCTCTATCTGGCGTGAAGAAACACCACTACCCTGTGATGCCGTGAGCGCCTCCGAGCAAATTCCAAGTCATCTTGCCTGGACTGGTGAGGACCTCGCGGGTGTCGTGTTGTCTTCTCGCCAAATCCATCACCGTACGGCCGAACTGGGCCAACAGATCGCCCGGGACTACGCCGACAATCCTCCACTACTCGTCTGTGTCCTAAAGGGTGCCGTGACGTTTATGAGCGATTTGATGCGCGCGATTCCGCTCGCGGTGGACATTGATTTCATGGCCGTCTCTTCCTACGGCGCCGCCACCAAGTCATCAGGTGTCGTGCGTATCGTCAAGGACCTGGAGTCTGACATTGCCGGTCGCGACGTTCTTATCGTCGAGGACATTGTGGACTCGGGTCTCACCTTGAACTACTTGCGTAAGTACCTCGGTTCGCGTAAGCCGGCCAGTCTCGAAGTCTGCGCCCTCCTGCTGAAAGAGGGCGAGCAGCGGGTGGAGCAGTCACTGCGTTATGTCGGCTTCACCATTCCTTCGACCTTTGTGGTGGGCTACGGCCTCGACGTGGCCGAGCGGTATCGCAATCTCGATGGCATCTACACCTACAAGGGGGAGGGTTCATGATTGATCGTGACCGCATCCAAGCGGCCGTCCGCGAGCTGCTGATCTCTATTGGCGAAGACGTCAATCGCGACGGACTCCTGGAGACCCCTCGCCGGGTGGCCGACATGTACGTCGAGCTCTTCGAAGGCATCGAGGCCGACCCCGGTGCGCATCTACGCACCACCTTTGAGGCCGGTCACGACGAAATGGTCATGGTCCGTGATATCCCCTTCACCTCGTTGTGCGAACACCACCTCGTGCCCTTTATGGGCCACGCCCACGTGGCGTACATTCCCGGGAAGGAAGGCCGCATCACGGGTCTCTCCAAGCTCGCTCGCCTCGTCGAGGGGTACGCCCGACGCCTACAAGTCCAAGAACGCATGACCACTCAGATCGTCGATGCCCTCGAGCGTGAACTCAGCCCTCGTGGGTCAATCGTGGTCATCGAAGCCGAACACTTCTGCATGTCGATGCGCGGCGTTAAGAAGCCCGGTGCCACCACGGTGACCTCCGCCGTGCGAGGCATCTTCCAAAGTGACCCCGCTTCGCGATCCGAAGCACTCAACTTCATTCACCAACGGCGCTAACTATGACTCGCAGTCCCGCCGTGATGGGCATCATCAACATCACCCCCGACTCGTTCTTCCCCGGTGGTCGCAGTGACTCCATATCCCAAGCCATTGCCACCGGCCGAGACTTCTTTGACGCGGGCGTTGACATTGTTGATGTTGGCGGTGAGTCGACCCGACCCGGTGCCGAACCGGTCAGTGAGGCCGACGAGTTGGCTCGCGTGATCCCCATCGTGACCGCTTTGGCCCAGTTGGGACCAGTGAGTATCGATACCCAAAAAGAGGCCGTGGCCCGTGCGGCCGTGGCGGCGGGGGCCACCGTTATCAATGACGTCTCGGCCACGTTGGTGGAGTTGGCCGGTGAACTCGGCGTCGGGTACGTCGGCATGCATCGCCAGGGCGATAGCCGCACGATGCAAGATAATCCCCACTACGACGACGTGGTGAGCGAAGTCGCTGATGCGCTACGTGCGCTTGCGCTACGCGCCCGAGCCGCCAATGTGCCGCAACTTTGGCTGGACCCGGGTATCGGTTTTGGCAAAACGGCCGATCACAATCTGGAACTTTTATCTCACCTTGATGTTTTTCGTGCCCTCTGTGATGAATTGCGCTGTGGACTCTTCATTGGAACGAGCCGAAAGCGCTTCTTAGGCACGTTGGCGCCCGATTTTCTTGAGGTCGATGACCGACTGGAAGGCTCCATTGCAACGGAGGCGTGGTCAATCCTTTATGGTGCTGATGTGATTCGCGTACATGATGTTGCCGTGGCAGTCCAACTGCGAGAGCTGTTGACCATGCCAACCGACGAGGTAGTGGCGTGAGGGGCAAGTGGGCCGCGGGCATCGAACCCCGCAATTTCACTTGGGTTTTCAAAGACAAGCTGGCCGTAGCCGAGCGTCCGGGCGGCTCCACCTTGGTGCACCGCCGCGTCCGTCGTGACGAAGAACTGCGCTGGTTGAAGAACCACAAGTTCACGCGGATGGTCTCCATCTTGTCGCTGCCCCTTAATCAAGAGGCCTACGAAGAGCACCACTTCGCTTCAGGGACGTACCCCATCATGAACGACAACGACGAGCACGATGTCGTGCGGGCCTGTTTCGTTGATCTTCGCGAGTCGATGAACCGTGGCGACGTAATCTTGCTGCACGGCGACGAAGTTTCGGATCGCCTCCTCGGTCTCGTGGCCGGCTATCTGTTGTGGACCGGCCGAGTTGCCAGCGACGCCATCGCGATTGCCTCGGTAGAGCGTCTGTTCCGCCGTTCTATTGCCATTGAGGGTCGCGAGATTCTCAAGAACCTCCCTCTCACAGAGGCGTAATCTTGGCGGCACGACCACGGTCGTGCGAAAGTCGAGGTACTCATGACGGACACTATTGAAATTCGCGGGCTGCGCTGTTCGGTCATTGTGGGCATCCTGCCGGAAGAGCGACTTCGGGAACAGCCTCTGACATTTGACATCGACATCATGCGGTCCTTCGCTACGGCCGCCCTGAATGATGACATCCACGCCACGAGCAACTACGCCGCCGTTATTGATTTAGTACTGCGCCTCGCGAACACGGGCAAGTTCCAATTGCTCGAGACGTTGGTCTATCGCGCCGCACAAGAGATCATGAATTTCGACAGTGAAATTGCGGGCGTGACAGTGACCGTGCGCAAGTTGCGTCCACCGGTCCCGCAGGATGTCGACACCGTTGGTGTGCGCTGCACCCTCGATCGGTAATGGCTCGGGCCTTTCTTTCACTCGGTAGCAATATTGGCGATCGTGGTCGCCACCTCTACGACGCGTTGGACACCGTTCGGGGTAACGACGCCATGAAGATCTCGAACGTCTACGCCACCGAGCCCGTGGGTGGTGTGGCGCAAGATGATTTTTGGAACATCGTGGTGGAGTTAGAGACCACGGCGACACCTCGGGAATTATTGGAGCGCGCCTGCCAAGCTGAGACGATTGCCGAGCGGGTTCGTGATGTTCGCTGGGGACCCCGGACGCTCGACGTCGACGTTCTGCTCGTTGGGGAGCTAACCAGTGACGACCCCGAGATTCTCGTCCCCCATCCCCGAATGTGGGAGCGCCGGTTTGTTCTCGCGCCACTGCGTGAACTGGCCCCCGAATTAGTCCCGGAGGCGATCTACCAAGCCGCTAGTGGTGGGGTGGAGCCACTCGGTACACTTGACGCGTTGCGCTAACGACGAACGGCACCCACACGGGGCTGGAACGAAACGGGGCTCGTATGAGAATTGTGATTATTGGTGCCGGGCGAGCGGGAACGTCGCTGGCTGGGGCCTTCCACCAGGCCGGGTACGACGTCACCGTCTGCCATCACGATGAACTCCACACCGTGCCTTCGGCCGACGCCATTGTGCTCTGTGTTCCCGATGACGCCATCGCGACCATCGCATCACTTCTCCCTCGCACCGACGCCGTCGTTATGCACGTGGCCGGTTCTCGCACCTTGGACGTCTTAAACGGTCACGAGCGCGTCGCTTCTATGCACCCCCTCGTCGCCCTGCCCAATGGCGACGTTGGTCAGCGCCGCCTCAGCGGTTCGGTCTTCGCGGTGGCCGGTGACCCCCTCGCGACCGAGCTCGTCGGGGCCATTGGTGGCCGACCCATCACGTTGCGTGATGAGGATCGCGTCGCGTATCACGCAGCGGCCTGTATCGCGGCCAATCATCTCGTAACCCTGCTGCACTCAGTTGGTGCGTTGGCTGAAGGGATTGGTATGTCTCTCGAGGACTTCCTGCCCCTCGCCCAGAGCGCTCTTGAAGACGCGGCGAGTATGGGAACACTCGCGGCACTCACTGGTCCCGCTTCACGCGGTGACCTGGCCACGATCGATGCCCACTTGGCCGCCTTGCCGGATGCAGCCCGTCCGCTCTACGTCGCACTGGCCAATGAAGCACTGGCGTTGGGCGAGGCCCAGCGCGCCCGTACCCGGTCGTAGTAGTGATCCAAATCCACACCATTGAGGAGTGGCGTGCCTACGCCGCGAAGCTCCGCAGTGCCGGCCAAACGGTGGGGCTCGTGCCGACCATGGGCGCCCTTCACGAGGGCCACGGCTCGCTGGTCCGTCGCGCAGTGGCCGATGGCGCGGTTCCCATCGTCACTATTTTTGTTAATCCCCGTCAGTTCAACGACGCGCAGGATCTCGCGGGCTATCCCCGTGATGAAGCGACTGATCTCGCGAACTGCGAGGCCTGGGGTGCGGCGGCCGTCGTGACCCCCAGTGTGCACGAGATGTGGCCGACTACTCCCGCCACCACCGCGACCACCGTGTCTGTCGCTGGGGTGACCGAACTCTTCGAGGGTGAGGGTCGACCCGGACACTTCGACGGCGTGGCCAGTGTTGTTACCAAACTCTTTGCCATCACCGGCCCCGCTCGGGCCTACTTCGGAGAGAAGGACTTTCAGCAACTGGCCATGGTGCGCCGCCTCAACGAAGACCTCTCGCTCGGCATGACGATCGTGGGCTGTCCCATAGTGCGCGACGAAGACGGCCTGGCCCTCTCGAGTCGCAACGTGCAACTCGATAGTGCAGGGCGACTCGTCGCGCTGGGGTTTTCACGAGCGCTGCGAGCAGTTACCGGTGCACCACGGACCGCTCGTGACGTTCGGGCTGTTGTTCGAACGGCACTCGAGTCATCCGGCATCGAGGTGGCCTACGCCGAAGTAGTTGAACCGCTACTGCTCAATCCGATTGATGACCACTACGAAGGAACGGCCCGCGTACTGTTGGCCGGCGTGGTGCAAGGTGTTCGACTAATTGACAATGGTGACGTCACAATTGTTTCGTCAGAGGGGGAGTAATGCTCTTAGCAATTGACACTGGAAATACCGAGACCGTTATTGGCCTCTTCGGTGACGAGCCGGAGAACGTGGGTGCACCGGGGCTCGGCATCGCTCGAGCCACCGGCGAGCACGGCCTGAAGTTTCACTGGCGCCTCTCCACCGTGCCGGAGCGCACACCCGATGAATTAGCGATGGTCCTGACTCAATTACTAAATCTCGAGGGCCTCGATCTACGTACGACGGTGACCGCGATCGCCCTGTCCTCTTCGGTGCCGGCCGTCATCACGCAGATTCGCCGTATGGCTAATCGATGGTTCGCCGATCTTCCCCTCACCGTGTTGGGGCCCGGTGTGAAGTCGGGGATGCCAATCCTGTACGACAACCCTCGTGAAGTCGGTCCGGACCGCATCGCCAACTCGGTCGGCGCCTACGACCTCTACCGAGGGGCCAGCATTGTGGTCGACCTTGGTACGGCCACCACGTTTGATGCCATTAGCGCCAAGGGTGAGTATTTGGGAGGGGCTATTACCCCCGGTGTCTCTATTTCTCTCGATGCCCTCTACTCCCACGCGGCCGCGCTGCGCAGCGTCGAACTCGTCGAACCCCGCTCCGTTATTGGTCGCTCGACAGTCGAATCGATCCAGTCGGGTGTTCTCTACGGCTTTGCCGCCCAAGTCGACGGCATGGTGGAGCGCATCCGCGAGGAGCTCGGCGAGTGCACCGTTATCGCCACCGGGGGCCTCGCGGGGCTGGTCGCGCCCCGGACCAAACATGTGCAACACGTAGAACCATGGCTAACCCTCCACGGATTGCGTATCGTGCATGAGAGAAATCATTCGGGAGAATTCGCTTGAACACGCCATACTCATTCGATCACGACGCGTACGCTGCGGCTCTACACGAACGCTTTGGTCACTTGACCGACGGTGAAGAGTCGGGTGTCACCGTCAAGGTGGCCGGACGAGTGATGCTGCTCCGGGCCCAGGGCAAACTGGCCTTCGGTACTTTGCGCGACTCCAGTGGTGAGATTCAACTCTTCGCCCTCTCGGCCGTGGCGCACGAGTTTGAGGCCTTCACCAAGTTGCACCTCGGTGACTGGGTCGGCGTCGAAGGTGAAGTGGTGCGAACCAAGCGCGGTGAGCTGAGTGTCAAGGTTGGTTTCTGGCAGGTTCTCGCTGAGGCTCGCCAAAACTTCGGAGACAAGTGGGCCGGTATTGCCGACTTTGATCTGCGCTACCGCCACCGCGAAGCCGACCTGTGGGCTAACCCCGAGACCCGGGTCTCCCTCACTCGCCGCAGTCAAGTGCTGCAGTCGATTCGACGCAACCTGTGGGACCAAGAGTTCATGGAAGTGGAAACGCCGATGCTCAATGGCATCCCCACTGGTGCGGCCGCTCGACCGTTCGTTACCCACCACAACGCTCTGGGCTCCGATTTCTTCTTGCGCATTGCGCCGGAACTGTGGCTGAAGCGCCTCGTCGTCGGTGGTTACGAGCGCGTCTTCGAAATGGGTCGTGTCTTTCGTAATGAGGGCATCAGTCCTCGACACAACCCCGAGTTCACCATGCTCGAGCTCTACGTCGCCTACTGGGACTACGAGAACATGATGACGTTGACCGAAGAGCTCTGCGCCAAGGTCGCCATGGACGTGCTCGGCACGACGGAGATCACCTATCAGGGACGAGACTTCTCCTTTAAGACGGGCTGGCCCCGTCGTTCTATGGCCGAACTGGCCAGCGAGGCCGTGGGCGAAGACGTCTCAGTCCACACCCCAATGGATCGCTTGACGAAGTTGCTCAACGACCGCGACATCAAGGTGCACGCCTCGTGGGGTGCGGGACGATGCCTGTCGGAACTCTTTGAAGCCACGGCCGAAGCCGATATCTGGAACCCCATGTTCGTAACGGAGCACCCGCTCGAGATCTCACCGTTGGCCCGCGGTCACCGCCGTGACCCGATGCTGACGGAACGATTCGAAGCCTTTGCGACCGGTCGAGAGCTGGCCAATGGATTCTCCGAGCTCAATGACCCCGATGTGCAGCGGGCCCGCTTTGAAGATCAGGCCCGTTTGGCCGCGGCCGGTGACGACGAAGCGATGCAAATTGATCACGACTACATCAAGGCGCTGGAGTGGGGTCTGCCCCCGACGGCCGGCCTCGGTATTGGTATTGACCGCCTGGCAATGTTGATTGCCGACGCGTCCAATATTCGAGAAGTCATTGCCTTCCCGACGTTGAAGCCAATCCGCGAGTCTTAGGCCTCGGGGAGTCCTTCGAGGAGGGCTTCGATCAGTCGGCTGAAACCCACGCGCAGTGGTTCGTCGGCGACACTCGCCATCGCTTCGTGACCCTGGGCTACGAAGGTGCGGGCCGCCGCGTACGTGGCGGCAATACCTTCGGTGGAGACCACCAGCTGGCGAGCCTGCTCGCGCTCTTCATCGTTCAACGGTTTGCCGAGCATCTCGCGAAGCTGGGGACCGACGACGGAATCGTTCATGGCGTGGATGGCCGGCAAGGTGTAGACACCTTCGGCGAGGTCTTGTCCGGCGGGCTTACCGAGCTGCCCGTCGGTGGCGACCATATCCAAGATGTCGTCACGCAGTTGGTAGACCATGCCAAAGCAACGACCGAACTCGTCAAGGGCTGCAACTTCCGCGTCGGGTCGATGCGCGGTAATGGCACCGACTCGGCAACTAGCCGCCATCAGCGAAGCAGTCTTACCTTCGATGGCCAAGTAGTAATCATCGATCTGCCGGTCACGGTCGAATGAGGTGCGCACCTCAGCCACTTGCCCTCGGGTCAACCAGGCGAGCGTGCGAGCGAGGAGTCCGGCAATTTCAGTGCCGAGGTCGGCGGCAATGGCCGCGCTGCGGGCCATGAGATAGTCACCGGCCACGATGGCGATCAAGTTGCCGTAACGGGCGTTAACGCTGTCCACATTGCGACGCACTTCGGCTTCGTCCATGACGTCATCGTGATAGAGCGAGGCCAAGTGCATCAGCTCAAGCGCCACTCCACCGAGCAGATCGTCGCGTGTGGCCTCGCGGGCACCGCCAGTGGCCGAGGCGACGGCGAGTAGGGGGCGAAGGCGCTTGCCACCGGCATTTATGAGGTGGGTGGTGACATTATCGAGATAGGGGTCGCCAAAGACCACCGACTCGGTGAGCAGCGTCTCGAGTTGGCGAAGGTCCGTTTCGACTTGCGGCAAGCCGAGACGTTCATGAATGTTCACGTATTCAACATTAGGGCGTTCGCACCAACGACTATTCGGGCGACGCACAGTACTTTTCGCGTTGCACACGAAGTTCGCCGACCCCGACTTCTGGCGATACCGAGATTGTGAGAATGCTCGCAAACGTACGCCACAGTGGAATCAACCACAATCGTCAGCGAAAAGGTCGGGGGAGTACTACATCAATGAGATTTGCCCAGAGGGGCGCGAGATAGCGATGTCACTCTCACCGGTACACTGCCAGATAAGTACAGGAGGTGCTTCTTGTTCGAGCGATTTACAGACCGAGCCCGACGGGTTCTCGTACTGGCCCAAGAAGAGGCCAGAGAACTCAACCACGCCTTCATTGGTACCGAGCACATCCTGCTCGGACTTATCCGCGAAGGCGAAGGCGTTGCCTTTAAGGCCCTCGACGCGCTGGGCGTCTCCTTTGACGCCGTCCGTGAAAAGGTCGAAGAGGCCATCGGCACCCCTGGTACCGCCACGGCCGGGTCACCACCCTTCACGCCCCGCGCTAAGAAGGTCCTCGAACTCTCACTCCGTGAGGCCCTGAGCCTCGGACACTCCTACATCGGAACCGAGCACATGCTCTTGGGTCTGGTGCGCGAATCGGACGGCGTTGCCGCCCAGGTCCTCGAAGGTCTCGGTGCCGATCCGGCCCGTGTCCGTAACCAGGTCATGCAGATGATGTCGGGACAGGGTCAGCGCGAAACGCCCTCGAATGCCTCACCCACCTCCAAGAACGAACCCGGCGAATCGGCCGGTTCGGCCGTTCTCGACCAGTTCGGTCGCAACCTGACGCAACTCGCTCGCGATGGCAAGCTCGATCCGATGATTGGCCGTGACAAGGAAGTCGAGCGAGTGATGCAAATTCTCTCGCGCCGTACCAAGAACAACCCCGTCCTCATCGGTGAGCCCGGTGTTGGTAAGACGGCCATCGTCGAAGGACTGGCTCAGAAGATTGTGGCCAACCAGGTTCCCGCAACCTTGGCTGACAAGCAGCTCTACACCCTGGACCTCGGAGCCCTCGTGGCCGGTTCGCGTTACCGCGGTGACTTCGAAGAGCGCCTGAAGAAGGTTCTCAAGGAAATTCGTACCCGTGGTGACATCATTTTGTTCATCGACGAAATCCACACCTTGGTTGGTGCTGGTGCTGCTGAAGGCGCCATTGACGCTGCCAGCATTCTGAAGCCGATGTTGGCTCGTGGTGAACTGCAGACCATTGGTGCGACAACGCTTGATGAATACCGC
>WLKR01000024.1 GCA_009701115.1 Actinomycetota bacterium
AGCCCCGGCTTTCGCCGGGGCTGCTTGTCACTTCAGAACAAATTAGTTGAGACGCTCAACGATCATGGCCATACCCTGACCACCACCAACGCACATGGTCTCCATGCCGATGGTCTTGCCTTCGTCTTCGAGGGCGTTGAGGAGGGTCGTCATGATGCGAGCACCAGTCATACCGAAGGGGTGACCGAGGGCAATGCCGCCACCCTTGATGTTCAACTTGTCCCAGCTGATGCCGAGGTGCTTGGCCGAAGGGATGACCTGAGCGGCGAAGGCCTCGTTGATCTCCACGAGGTCGATGTCGTCGATGGTCATGCCGGCGCGCTTCATGGCCTGACGGCAGGCCTCGATGGGACCGAGACCCATGATCTCGGGGTTGAGACCCGAAACACCGGAGGCGATGATGCGGGCCAGTGGCTTGAGGCCCAGTTCCTTGGCGCGGGTGTCGCTCATTACGACAACGGCAGCGGCACCGTCGTTGAGTGGGCAGGCGTTACCAGCGGTGACCGAACCACCGGGACGGAAGACGGGCTGAAGGCCAGCGAGCTTCTCGACGGTGGTGCCGGCGCGGGGGCCGTCGTCCTTGTTGACAATGGTGCCGTCAGCGAGGGTCACGGGGATGATCTCACGGCTGAAGAAGCCGCTCTCCTGGCTGGCCACGGCGCGAGCCTGGCTCAGTGCGGCGAACTCGTCCATTTCCTGACGAGAAACGTTCTCGTACTCAGCGACGTTCTCCGCCGTTTGACCCATGGCGATGTAGATGTCGGGCAGACCAGCTGGAGCGGTCCAGGCACCCTGACCACCGGCTTCGCGAGCCTTGGTGCGGTCATAGGCGTCCTTGAAAAGGGGGTTGGTGGCGTTGCCCGTGTCTGAAGCACCCGAGGCGAAGCGCGACACGGTCTCGACACCGGCGGCGATGAAGGCGTCACCCTCACCGGCGCGGATGGCGTGCGCGGCCATGCGGATGGTCTGGAGTGAAGACGAGCAGTAACGGTTGACGGTTACACCGGGCACGTTGTGCAGACCGGCCAAAACGGCGGCCACGCGGGCGATGTTGAAGCCCGACTCACCGGCGGGCTGACCACAACCGAGCATGAGGTCTTCAATGCTCTGGGGGTCCAGTTCGGGAACCTTGGCGAGAACGGCCTTCACCACGTGGGCGGTGAGGTCGTCAGGACGGCACTCGGAAAGAGAGCCCTTGAAGGCTCGGCCGATCGCGGTGCGACCGGTGGCGACGATTACTGCTTCTGGCATGGATTCCTCCTGTTGCGGGGGTTACTCGTTGGTAACGAGAAGACACTAGCCGGAACTTCCGGGGTCTTTTGAACATCAATTAGGCCAGGGAACTGAGCCACTCCACGGCTTCGCGCTGGTGACGGGCGTAGTCCATCTTGCCGTTAACGGCCCGACCGATGGTCTCGACGATCCGCACGGCCCGGGGCGCCTTGTAACTAGCGAGACGGGACTTCACGTGCTCAATCAACTCGGCCTCACTGGCACTTTGCCCGACGTGGAACTCCACGGCCGCCACCACCTGCGATCCGTACGTATCGCTCGGGGTGCCAACGACACAGGCGTCGGCCACCGCGGGGTGGGTCTTGAGGGACTCTTCGACCTCTTCGGGGAAGACCTTTTCGCCGGCCGTGTTGATGCACTGGCTGCCGCGACCGAGGAGGTGGATGGAACCGTCTTCACGGACCTTGGCCATGTCACCGGGGACCGAGTAGCGAACGCTGCCAATGGTCTGGAAGGTGGCGTCGGACTTGGCCTGGTCCTTGTAGTAGCCCATCGGGTTACGGCCACCAATCATCAGGCGACCGATCTCTTCGGTGCCCGGCGTTACGTCCTGGCCGTCTTCGTTCACGACGCGGACCATCTCGCCCAACTTGAAGGAAGCCGTCTGGGTCATCTTGCGCTTGGAGGAAACACTCGAACCCATGCCCAGTGCTTCGGAGGAAGAGAAGGTGTCGACGAGGAGTACTGATTCGTAGAGTTCAATCAGTCCTTCCTTTATTTCTTGGGACCACATGGCGCCCGAGCTCACAATGGCCACTAGGGCCGTGAACTTGTACTTGGTCGGATTCTCTCGGATCTCTAACAACAACGGACGGGCGAAGGGGTCACCAACAATCACCACCGCGTTGACGTCGTACTCCTCGATCGTCTCGGCCAGTTCCTGGGCGTCAAACTTTCGGCTCGGCAGCAAGACGACCCGTCCGGCTTCGGCCAGGGCGCGAATGGCCGTGAAGAGTCCGGTGCCGTGCATCAGGGGACAGGCCGGGAGGAGGGCGTAGCCCGGACCACCCTCGTCGATCATGCGGGCAATGTCACCGAGATCGCCGTGCTCGGGATACTTACGAAATCCGCCGGCGTTCAGTCGAACGAAGAGATCGTCCTGGCGCCACATGACGCCCTTGGGCATGCCGGTGGTGCCCCCGGTGTACATCATGACCAGATCATCGGGTGAAGAGGCCGGGAGTGGCGCGGCCTTGGTAGCGAGCGCCTCGGTGAAGGGCGTGGCCCACTCGGGACACGGTCCGGTGCCGTCTTGCACGTGGAGATAAGAAACGATGTTCGGCAGTTCGTGACGGAGGGCCTCGATCTTGTCGGTGAAGGTGCCGTGGAAGACGACGATGCGGGTGTCGGCGTTGTCAAAGAGGTAGGCCAGCTCGTCGTGGCCGTAGCGATAGTTGGTGTTGATGGGGACGTGACCGGCGGCCATGGTGCCGGCGAAGGTCAAGAGGTACTCGGGTCCGTTATAGAGATAGGCCGCCACGGTGCTCTGGCGGGGGAGTCCCAGTTGGTGAAAATACGTGCCGAGTGACTCGAAGGCGTCGACGAATTCCCGCCAGGAGTAGACGGTCTCTCCGGCCTCGATGGCACTGGCCAGGGGCTGTTTTCCGGCCACCGTACGCCACACGTCTACATAGGACCACTCACTCATATTCCACCCCTCCGTGACCCGCCACGATAGTGAAGATTTTCCAAGCGCGAATGAGCCATCGGTACTACGGTTCCCCTTAGTCAGTCATTCCGGGGGGAAATTATGAAAATGTCTATTCGAGGTTCTGTGGCAGGCCTAATGCTCGCCTCCTCATTTCTCACCGCGATTCCGCACGCTTCGGCCGCCACGGTGCCCGAGCCCGGCGTCACCGGCTGTGACGTTCTCGTCACCACGCTGCCCGGCCACAACTGTCTCCTGCCCTGGCCCAACGACGCCTTCACCAAGAAGGCCGCCACGGCCACCGGTCGCCAGCTCAATATTCCTAAGACCTTGACGCCAGCCAACGTTGGCGGGACGCACGTGAACACGACGTACCAGAATCAGAACAGTGGTTTCTCACCGGGTTCCGAGATCATCATTCACGTGCCCAACATTTCCTTGGCTAACTCCGGGATTGCCCTTTCAACCAACATCGGCGCCTCCTTGAGCGACTCGTCGCCCATCGTGATCTACGACACCGTGTCAAAGAAGCGGATTCCCTACTTCGCCGAACTGGACGCCCAGAACTCAGACCCGGCCACCCAGCTGCTCTTGATCCACCCCGCCATCAACTTGACCGAAGGTCACCGGATTGACGTGGTGCTGCGCAACCTGAAGGACACCTCGAACAACCCCATCTCCCAGTTGGCCGGCGAGGCCGCGGCCCGGGCGGGCACCTTGTCGAACAAGGCCCGTGGCGCTCACTTGAAGTGGATCGTGACCAACGACCTCACCCCACTGAAGAACGCCAATCGCAGCGCCTTTGACCTCAGCAAGCTCTACGCCTCGTGGGACTTCACCGTTATCGCCGCCGGTGGCAACTTGAAGAAGCTCTCCGCGGCCAACATGGCCGACCCGGCCCTCACCATGCGCGAGCAGGCCTACAAGTTGATCGGTAAGACGGCCCCGTCCTTCCGCGTAGCTAGATCCAACGACAACGGCACGGTCTACGAAGTGGACGGCTCCTTCCAGGTCCCGACGTTCCTCAAGACCTGCCCAACAACGCAGACCGCGGAGTACCAGAGCACCAACACCTCGCAGTGTGGGGCCATGAACGTCGACAAGAACGGGCTGCCGGTCTTGGTGGCTTCGACCCGTAACGCCACCACCGGCGTGTGGGGCAATCAAATCTGGGCGAATTTCCGTTGCGTGATGCCGAGCACCATCTCGTCGTCCGGCCCGGCCGCACCGACGGTCTACGGTCACGGCCTGCTCGGTAGTGCCGGCGAAGTCGTGGGCGGATCCTTCGCCAAGGGCGTGGAGGCCAACATGATGGGCTGCGCCACCGACTGGTCCGGTATGTCCAGCGCTGACGCCCTCTTGGTCGCGGGCACGCTCGGCGACATGAGCTACTTCCACACGCTCTCGGACCACATGCTCCAGGGCATGTTGAACTTCCAGTTCCTGGCTCGACTTATTAACTCGACGCAGGGCTTTGGCACCAACGCTGCCTTCAAGTCCGGTAACGCCGTGCGCTTCCAGGTCGGCAAGTGTCAGTACATGGGCTACTCGCAGGGCGGCATCATGGGTGGTGCCGTGAGCGCCATCTCGAACGAGTGGACTCGCGTCGTCCTCGGCGTGCCGGGTGAAAACTACGGCGGCCTTCTATTGAACCGATCAGTGGACTGGAACGAGTTCTCGGCCTTCTACAACCCGGCCTACCCCAACGCGACCGACCAGCAGCTCGGTCTGCAGTTGGTCCAGTTGCTCTGGGACCGTGGTGAGAACGACGGCTACGCCCAACACATCACTACCTCGCCCTACGGCGGCACCAAGGCCAAGCAGGTCTTCATTATCGAGAACTACGGCGACCACCAGGTCACCAACGTCTCGACCGAAGTCTTCGCCCGCACCATTGGGGCCACGCGCCACTCACCGACGTTTGATACCAATAGTTTCGGCTCACCTCGCAGCAACGTGCCGACTGAAGTCCAGTGGGGTATTCCTAACCACACCTACAGCCCGACCAAGCAGGTGAAGGCCCTCGATGAACTGTGGGACTACGGCACACCCACGCCGCCGACGGTCAACCTGGCCCCCGATTCCAACGCGTACGGAAACGATCCGCACGGCTACGGACGACGGACCCCGGGTCTGATTGACCAGATCCGGAGCTTCCAGGTCACCGGCCTCATTGCCGACATCTGTCTCAGTGGTTCCACGCGAACGGCCTGCGTCGGCGTACCGGGCAGCTAAGAATTCGCCCCCTACCAACACAACTTCTAGAGTTATCGAGTGAGTGAAGGTAGGGGGCTCTTAGCCCCAACATCGTTAGGTAGTTCCACCGAGGGTGACGTCGACAACCCCGAGCTGCGCCGCGAACTTCGAGAGTGGCTGAGCGCGCATCCCCGCCCCACTGGTTCAGACCTCGCCGAGGCCGGACTCGTAGCCCCGCACCTGAGCGTGCCGTGGGGCCGTGGCGCCTCACCCGTTGATCAACTCGTGATTGACGACGAGCTGCGCCAGGCCGGCGTGACTCGTCCCGTGAATCCCATCGGCATTGGCTGGGCCGGACCCACGATCGTGCACGCCGGAACCGAGGAACAACAGCAGCGTTGGATGCCCCGACTCCTCAGTGGTCAAGACTTTTGGTGCCAACTCTTTAGTGAACCCAACGCCGGAAGTGACTTGGCCTCACTCCAGACCCGAGCCATTCGTGACGGCGACGAGTGGGTCATCACCGGGCAAAAGGTCTGGACCAGTTACGCCCACATAGCGAGCTGGGGCATCTTGTTGGCCCGCACCTCCGATGAGGGTGCACCCCAGAACGGCATTAGCTACTTCATCTGTCCGATGAATACTCCCGGTATTGATATCCGACCCATTGTGGACATGACCGGGGACCACGCCTTTAACGAAGTCTTCTTCGACGAAGTTCGCATTCCCGCCGATCACTTGATTGGTGAGGTGAACGAAGGATGGCGTCTGGCCAAAGTGACGCTCGGCAACGAGCGAGTCTCGCTCTCCGGTGAGGGTGCGCTCTGGGGTCGTGGCCCATCGGCGAATGATCTCGTGAACCTCGCCAAAGGGGAGAGCCTCACGGCTCTTCAGCGCGAGTCACTGGTTAAGTGCTGGTCCCACGGGGAGATCTTGCGACTGCTGCGTATTCGAACTCTCTCGGCTGTTCTAGCGGGACGCGAACCGGGCCCCGAGGCCAGTGTGCGCAAAGCGTTGGCGGACGATCACGGTCAAGAAATCATGGGTCTGGCCGTTGAGTTCGCTGGCGTTGGCGCAATGGACTCTTCGGTGGGGCCGTTTGGACTGACCGGTAATGAAGCCCAGACGTGGCGTCACGGTTTTCTCTACGCCCAAGCCTTGACGATTGGTGGCGGCACCTCGGTGGTGCAGCGCAACATCATCGCCGAGCGCGTGTTGCAACTCCCGAAAGAGTTGAGCGCTTAGAGCTCGAGTGGTCCGGCGTTGCCGAAGCCCTGGCGGATGCCCTGGCCGGCGCGCTGGCTGAGCTGTTCGGGTTCGAACAACATCCAGTAGGCATTGCGGGCGTGGTCCCGTGAGCGGTTCTCAAAGACCATGGCCAAGACCTTGGGGTCGCTGGCCTCGTCCTCGTGGACGAAGACTTCGAGGATGGGAGTGCTAGTGAGCAGCTGGGCCTGCATGATGCCCATGGCGGCCTCGTGGGCGCACTGCTTATCCACGGCGGCGCTGCCGGGCATGCCGAGGGCCACCACGATCGAACACCCGTCTTTTTCAATCAAGTTCTTAGCCGCGACGGCCAAGTCCTTAAAGCCGGGGACGGTCTTGGCGATAGTCACGAACTTCTCGCCGTAGCCGGGGCACTCGGCCAACTCGGCCAGAGCGGCGCCGCCCATGTTGTATCGAGCGAACATGGTGTCGACAACACCAATCTTCACAACCTTGGTGGACTTGTCCTTCTTGCTCATAGTTCCAGCCTAGGGGGATGGATTGGAGACGCTCTTCGGCCGGCGGAGCCCAGTTTCTTCATAGCCGGCGTGTAGATTTAGCCGTTGTCTAACCACTCCGGTCGCGATGGGAACCCCGCTTGTCACCTACACCACCTACATTTCGGGAGCGAGTGGCCTTCTATCTCGAAACGTTGACGGCTCTCATGCGGATCAACCGAACGGGTGAGTTTCTTCGTGACCGTTTGACTAACGAATTAGTTGCGTCGGGCTCGCCTAAGGCTCGCCTCTTTCGCCGGCTACTACCCCCGCATTCGCTACGGTTCAGCACCTTCTTCTGGGTCTTGCTTCGAATTCTCCGCCTAAGGCTGCGCTGGATTACCTGGAAGTCCGATGAAGGTATCAAGGTGGGTCAACCCACCGCCGAAGTAGTGCGAGTCCAAAGCGATACCCGAGTCATCACCTTTGAGCCGTCGCCTAGTGCCGACGTGGTCATCATCATCCCGGTTTATAACAACTGGTCAATGACCGCGACCTGCCTGCGCTCGTTGATGATGACGTCGAACGAGACGTCGTATCGCGTGGTCGTCGTCGATGACGGATCGTCGGACGAGACGCCGGAGCGGCTCGCGGAGATTCCCGGTATCACCAATCTCTGCCTCGCCGAGAACGTGGGCTTTCTGCGTGCCGTCCACGCCGGCTTCGCGGCCGTCTCGGAGCCCTGGGTGATCCTCCTCAACAACGACACCGTGGTCACCGATGGCTGGCTGGATGCCCTGGTCGACATGGCTCGCGCCGATGACACGATTGGCGTGGTGGGGGCCAAGCTCCTCTTTCCCGATGGGGTCCTGCAAGAGGCCGGATCGTTGATCTTTAAAACGGGCGCGGGCGTGAACTACGGCAAGGGCGACCGCGCCGACAAGACTTGGTACGAGTTTCCCCGCGAGGTCGACTACTGCTCCGGTGCCGCGCTTTTGATTCGACACTCGGTCTGGCAGTCGACCGGTGGCTTCGACCTCGATTTTGCTCCGGCCTACTACGAAGAGACGGACTTCGCCTTCGCGGTGCGCCGCGCCGGCTACCGGGTGATGTACCAACCGAAGTCGCGGATCTATCACTTCGAGGGTGCCACCTACGGCACCGATGAGAGCCCTAAGAAACGGGCGCTCATGAAGACCAATCGCCAGCGACTCGTGACGAAGTGGAAGAGAGAGTTGGCAGACCACCTCGAGCCGGCCCCGCATCACCAGGTCGGTCAAGCCTGGCGCAGTTCCCGGGGTCGCATTCTGGTGGTTGACTCCGGCGTTCCCCAGACCGACAAGGACGCGGGCTCAATCCGCATGTTTGAGATTGTCCGCATCTTGCGTCAGATGGGCTACGCCGTTTCCTTTCTCATGACGCGAGGGGGGCTCGAAGAGCCCTACACCGGCGCCCTGCGTGACTTGGAAGTCGAAGTCATTGACGGGCGCGTCAACTACGGCATCGAGATTGCACGTCTCGCCCCGGTCCTCAAGTTCGCCATCCTGTCTCGCCCGGAGGACGCCATCAAGACCGAGCCACTGGTCCGGGCCTTTGCCCCTCAGGCCAAAATCATCTACGACACCGTGGACTTGCACTACGTCCGTGAGTCCCGCCGCGCCGAAATCGAAAACGATCCCGCTATCGCCACTGCCGCTGAGTGGTTTCGAGAGACCGAACTCGGTCTCGTGGCCCGTTGCGACGCCACGCTGGTCGTGACGGACACCGAGGCAGCGGTCTTGGCCCAGGCCGTGCCCGATTGCGACGTTCGTGTTGTCTCTATCGTCCACTCGTCGCGGCCCCGCGTTCACGGTTTTGGCGAGCGTCGCGACATCATGTTCGTCGGTAACTTCAACCACTTGCCTAACCGTGACGCCGTGACCTGGTTCGTAGAAGAAGTCTTTCCTCGCGTTCAAGTCGCGATCCCCGGTATGCAGTTCAACGTCGTCGGTTCGCACCTCCCGGATCAGATCGCCGCCCTCGCTCGTCCGGGTGTCAACATCGTTGGATGGGTCCACGACCTCAGTCCGCTCTACGACTCGATACGTCTCGTGGTGGCCCCCTTGCGTTACGGCGCCGGTATTAAGGGCAAGCTGGGCGAGAGCGCGTCACACGGCGTGCCCTTCGTCTGCACCAACATTGCCATTGAGGGCACCTTCATGGAGAGCGGACGAGACTGCCTAGCCGCCGATGAGGCCACCACGTTTGCCGACGCCGTTATCGCGCTCTACGACGACGAAGCCACGTGGGAGACCATGTCTAAGAACGTGCAGCACGTCATTGACGCGCAGTGCTCACCTGACGTGGCGCGTTCTGCACTCGAGAGCCTCTTTACCGACCTCGGGGTCTAGTTCCCTACGGTTTGACGTTCCAAATACGGACATCGAGTTGATCGACGCCGGGCGACTCGGCTAGTCCCGTGAAGACGGCGTAGGCGCATGTCGGATTGCCGGAGTACTGGGTTGCGATCAACGTCGTCACCCCGAGTCGACGCATCTGGTCTTGAGCTTTCCCCAGACCAGAGAAGTTGGGTCGGTCGGGGGCATTAGGTGCGTCGCACTGTGTGACGATGGCCTTGAGACTGTCCCACGTTTTCGTCTGGGGACCCGCTGAGCCGTGAGCGAGGGTGAAGTTGAAGTTATTCAACGACTGCCACATCATGGCCAGGGGTGCGCCATTGATGGCCAGTGGTGCGGTGACGACCACCGACTGAGGGCTTAGCGATTTCTCAGCCGGTGACGAGAACCACAGTGGGACGACTTTTTCCGACTGAGGCATGGGCCACCGGGGCAAGAGGGTGAGCGAGGCGAGGACTGCCAAACACGTGGCCGCGGCCAACCGCTGCGTGCGACGGATAGACGTGGGCGTCGTGGCGAAGTAGGTAATGACTCGATCCAGGATGATGCCAACAATTAAGGCCAAGAAGAGCCACATGTAGAGCGTCCAGCGACTGGCAATCGAACTCTCGAGGAGCGGTAGCTCACGCAGTTTGCTGAACGGTCCACGAATCCCGATGAACTGCCCATTAACGGTTGGTTCGGCGCCAACGGCCACGCTGACCGCCGTGAAGAAGCCGATGCCGAGGACCCAAATCTCTCGACGCCGGATGACCAGAGGCAGGCTGGCCAGTATGAGCAAGATGAGGGGAATGCCGATGAAGCCCCCACTTTCAAATGGGTCGGGGTGAATGCTGTTGCCGCGGAAGAAGATGAGGGCATCTATGGAGTTGGCAACTCCGAACCCAAATTTTTGCAGCGATCCCGGCAGTAGGAACGCGAATCCGTCGATTTTGAGGTTGGCTACGATCCCCGCGTCTCGGTAGGCGCCAGTCATGTGGCCCTCGCCGTAGAGGAAGTTGTAGACGAAGAGCCCGAGAGGGAGCGCGGCGCAGGCCAGCGCGACACCTATCGACTTCGCGGCGTAGATCGTGGCGGCGAGTGGCCGTCGAGTCAGCCTGATCACGAGTATCGCGATCAGTGGGAGGGCAATTATTAAGGCGTTCAAGAGGAGTTCTGGTGATATTCCTATCTGGGCGACCAGGCAGAGGGCCAGCAGTGCCCCACTGCGCCAGGGCTTCCACTGTTGACGCACAAAGATTTCATTGATGGCCAGCACCATGATCGGGAAGACGAAGATCATGGTTAAGAAGAGGTGGCCCCATAGCTGGGCCACCAGGTAGGGCGAGAAACCATAGAGCAGTCCGGCGATAAACCTCGCCGAGCGGCGCTGCACCCATCGCCCCGCTACCCAATAGAGCGCGAGGGCGGCCGTTAAGGGGGAGAGGACGGTCAGAAAGTTGTAGCTAAATATGGGGCCCCAGATCCACGTCAGGGGTGCGCAGAGTGTGCCTAGAAAGGGCATCGAGGTGACATTGGCGAGGTTTACGCCGTGGGGAGCATTGACGAGATCGGTGAAAAAGGGGTTGTGAAAGTGGGCTAGCTGGTGGGCGGTAATCCCGAGGAACCAGATTTCTTGTCCCCCGTCGCCCCCTAGCCCGCCGGTGAGCAGGTGCGTCGGTCCCCGCAGCCAGGCCTGCCAGTTTG
>WLKR01000025.1 GCA_009701115.1 Actinomycetota bacterium
ACTGGAGTGGCTGCTTCGAACGAGAGTGAGCCGACCTGCGTCGCGGTCAGCGTGCACGTTCCGGCCTGGGCCATCAACAACTGACCATTAACCATCGTGCACCCACCGCTAGCGCTCATCGTTACCGGCAGACCCGATGAAGCGGTGGGGGTCAAGCGTGGCGGGGTGGTGCCAAAGATCACGTTGCTAATAGTGGAAAAGGTGATCGATTGTGCTTGCGCGTTCACGCGTGAGACGGTGACGCCGGCATCGGAGTCTCCGATTTCATTGGTCGCGACCACGGCCACGGTGTAGGCGTCACCGGCTGGAATGTCTGAGATCGTGCAGCTGAAGACGGGCACCGTCAGGGTCAGCTGGTTGCACGTATCGCCATTAACAGTTGCGGTGTAGTTCGTAATGGGACTGAAGCCATCGGACAGTGGTGCCGTCCACGTCAACGTGGCATTGACCAGGCCGCCGACGGGACTGCTCCACTGAACACCAACGTTGCGGGGTTCGGAAGGAACGGTGGCCACCGGAGCGACGGTAACTACATCGAGATTGCGCAGCGCCACTACGTCCGAGGCCGAACCACTGGTCGGGTTCGAAGCCGAGATACCGAAACGAAGTAACGATGGCACGTTGGTGCCATCAGTCGACCAGGCCCAGCTCGGCAACGTGATAGTGAGCACTGCCTTTAGTCCGCGGCCGTCAGCGGCGTCCACGGCCACTGTTAGTTCGGCGAGGTCCGAGGTGAAGCTGGGGGGTAGGACGCTGATGAAGACTCGCTGCCATCCGTCGCTCGCGTTGCTTTGGTGCAGAGGGCCGAGCGCAGCCGTCTTGGAACTCAACGTTCCAAACTGTTGCTGCGTGGAAGCAACAAAGCAGTAACCCGACGTACCCCGGCCGGCACTGGTGTCACGGGCCTTGACGACAACTTGGTTGGGAATCGAAGAGCCCGCCGCCCACGAGTTCGCGGCACAGCCGTCGCCGTTGGTCAGCGCGGCCTCGCCCGAGGCGTCCAAGGTGATACCGAGAAAAGCACCGGGAATACCTGACGCCGAGGTGCCGTAACCAGCCGCACCATTAGCCGAGGGAATCGAAGGGGTCGGGCTCGACGCGTCCATGAGCCAGATCGTTCGCCCACCGCCACCGGCACCGTAGGACTGGGTTTCAAACTGAGCGTAGAGCGCACGTGACGAAGAGAAGGTCTGCTTCACCAAGATGCCCGAGGCGTTAGGGCCTTCGGCCGAAGCATCGGTCAAGAGCAGTTGACCACCCTCACCATCGTCGTAGGCACCACTCGATACAGAACACTGACCGGCACCCTTGGCAATCGTGGTGATACAGGGAAGAAGAGCGCTGGAGCTCTCGGCGACCAGGGGCGTCAGGGTCGATGGCAGCGCCGTGCTATCAAAGTTCTCGTAGACGAGGCCATCCACCCCAAGGCCAGAGGGGAGATTTGAGGCATTAGACGGCGTGATGAATAAAACAGTGGAGCAGGCGACAACGGCCATGGCCGCACCCGCTCTGATAGTCCACCGGAATTTCTTCACTTAATTACTTTCACGCCAAATTTAGAACTTAAGTCTAGATACCATTGGTCACCTGAATCAGGTCACCAATGGTACTCATATTTACCTATTAATTGGCTAAAAGTAGTTTTTTGATAGGCCTCGGCCGGGGTGTGACTACCACCGATACGGGGTCCGATTAAGGCTGGAGAACGACTCGACCGAAGGCCTGGCGACCCTCGATGTGGGCGTGGGCCTCTTCGGCATTTTCGAGGGAAAATACCTGGTCAATGACGACTTTGAGCTTCCCGACGGCCACGTCGGTGAGCAAATTGGCCACCATGTCGTAGGCCCGGGTCCCGAAAAATAGCTCGGCGCCGAGGAAATAGCCCGTGAGTGACTGATTATTGCCCCGCAACGTCGAGACATCCAGGGTGGGGGCGCTGTCGCGACCGGCGTCACCAAAACTGATGCAACGACCGCGATAGGCCAGTGATCGCAGGCTCTTTTGGAGGGTGGGACCGCCAACCGAGTCAATAATCACGTCCGCGCCACGGCCGTTGGTTAGTCGCCGGACCTCTTCTTCGAAGTCACTGGTGACGTAGTTAATTCCGTGGTCCAGACCAAACGGGGCCAAACGGGCCAAACGCTCGTCGCTCGAGGCGGTCGCCAAGACGGTGGCCCCAGCCTGGTGCGCCAACTGAATTGCGGCAATTCCAACGCCACTAGCTCCGGCGTGGACCAAAACAGTCTCTCCCGCCTGAAGGCGACCGAATTCGAAGAGGGAGTCGTGCGCCGTGCCGAAGGCAATCGGGACGCAGGCCGCTTCCAGCGTGCTCAGACCTTCTGGAATGGCCCAGCAAAAAGCCTCGCCGGCGACGCGCAGCTCGGCGTGGGAACCATGGGTCCCGGTCGTGACGACGCGGTCACCGACTTTGAACTTGGTGATGAGTGAGCCCACCTGCACCACGACACCGGCACACTGGTAGCCCACCACGTGGGGAACACTGGCCATGTCACCGCCGAGGCGGTTCAGGGTGTCGCCACCTTCAATGCTGATGGCCTCGACGCGAAGCATCAGTTCGTGATCCATCGGCACTGGATCGGCAATCTCTTCGTAACGAAAGACGTCGGGAGCTCCGGTTTGGTAATAGACGGCAGCCTTCATAGTGAACTCCTTATTGCGGCGTGACATGGTGTCAACAACGCTCGAGACCTAACGCTAATGCGCACCAGCACTCGTTAGAAGAGTTCATTTGAAAATATCGGTCCTCAACTTTTGTGCCGTGTAGGTTCTTTGAGTTCAGTCGAGCAAATTTTGAAGGTGATAACCCCATAACGAAAGAGGTGCCCATGTCGGACACTGTCAGCAATCAAACCAGTTCTCCGGAACACAACCTGCGTGGTGGTGTTCTCGGGCTCTTTGACTCCGCCATCATGGGTATTGCGGGTTCCGCACCGGCCTACTCCATCGCCGCCACCACCACGGCCCTCTTTGGCACCGTGGCCTTCGGTGGTCCCGCCGCCCTCCTGTACTGCGGTATCCCGATGTTTGGCATCGTCTTTGCCTTCAACTACCTCAGTCGTCACGACCAGAGCGCCGGCGCTTCCTATTCCTGGGTGCGACGCGCGTTGCACCCCGTTCTGGGCTACCTCTCCGGCTGGGCCGTATTCGTTTCCGCGCTGATTTTCATGGTCATTGCGACCTTTCCGGCAGGCGCCAGTGTCCTCAGCCTCTTTAGTGACTCACTCGCCCACTCCACGGGCTGGATCACCTTCTTTGGAGCACTCTTCTTCCTGCTCATGGTGGGGGCCGTCGCGGCTGGAGTGACGGTAACCGTCAAGGTGCAGATCATTATGAGCTGTGTCGAAATCTTCTTCCTAGCGCTCTTCGCCGCGCTGGCCATCTTCAATACGCCTCACGTCGCGCACTTCTCGTGGAGCTGGTTCTCACCTTCGATTTTCCACGAGCCCGGTGGCAGCGGATTCTCCATGGCCACCTTCACTGGTGGTGCCCTGCTCGCGGCCTTCTACTACTGGGGCTGGGACGTCACCGCCAACTTGAATGAGGAGACCAAAGACGCGAAGCGCACGTCCGGACTCGGTGGCATCATCGGGGCCTTCGTGGTCTTTATGTTGTTTGAAGTTTTCACCATCGCATCAAACTTGGTCCTTACTCCTGCTCAGCTCACCAACGAAGACAATGCTGCCGACATTCTCCAGGTGCTCGGTCAGGCCGTCTGGGAGGGCTGGGGTGGAAAGTTGATTGTGGTCAGCGTTCTCCTCTCCACCGTCGCAACGCTCGAGACCACCTTGATCCAGGTCACTCGCACCCTCTTCGTTATGGGCCGCGACCACACGCTGCCTCGCGCCCTCGGCACGGTGCACAAGGATCGCAAGAGTCCATTCGTAGCAACCATGGTGATCGCCGTTTTGTCACTCTGCCTCTTCGTGGGATCGCAGTACATCGGCAACGTGAGCACCATCATGAGCGCGGGCTACAGCGCCATCGGTCTGCAGATCTGCTTCTACTACAGCCTCGCCGGACTCTCCGTTGTGATTTTGTATCGTCGCCAGATTTTCAAATCGGTCAGCAACTTCATCTTCATCGGACTGTGGCCTCTCCTCGGTTCAGTCTTCATGGGTTACGTCTTCTTCAAGGTCATTCCCGAACTGGACAACACCACGCTGTGGGTCGGCCTGGGGGCCATGGGCCTGGGCTTGATTCCGATGTTCTACTTCTGGTTGGTCGTTAAGGCGCCCTACTTCAAGATGGCAGCGAAGGCAGATCGCCACGTCGTCATCGAGGAGCTGGAAGAACTCGAAGCCAACCTGTAGTTCTAGATAACAAAAATCCCCCGGGTCTCTACTGAGACCCGGGGGATTTTGCTTTTTCCGTTACTTAGAAAACTTGGTGAATCGACCTGAGTACGTGGTGCCGAGACAGAAAGTCTCCGAGGGGCACGTGACATCCTCCACGCTGTCAGCCTGAAGAGACTTATCGATCGGCGTCTGCGTAGTAAATGTCTTTCCTGAGTTGGTCGACACGAGATACGTTGGCTTGTCGGTGCTGTCGCTTACTAAGCCTGCAACACACAGTGTCGCGTGACAGGACAAGTACGCTCCAGTGGAATTTTTATATGTCTTCGATGTGAACGTCATGCCACTAGTGGAGGAAGCCAGCAAGAAGTTGTAATTGCCGTCGATTCCGGCATAGGCACAGTTGCTCACTGAAGTACAGCTCACTATGGAAAATGCGCCTCCCTTAGTGCCAGTCGAGCGGTGCGTCCAGGTGGCACCATCGCTGGTACCAAAAACCACTGGTTGCATTGAACTCCCGTTGGGGAAACTGCCCCCCACCGCGATGCAGGCTGTAGCGGTGGCGCAAGAAACATCCCTGAACGTACCGTTGAGCGTCACCGAAACTGACCGCCACGTGCTCCCGGCATCCGTGGAGTCCAGGAGCACGCCAGAGATATCAGTGAAGTTGGATCCCGTTACCAAGTAGCCAGCCACCACGCAGTGCGCCGCAACACAGCTCACTCCAGTGATCGTCGTTTTGGCGGTGTCCAGTGCGCCGAGATCCATCGCGGACCATGTGGTTCCGGCGTCAGAAGTGCGCAGGATGGTGGCATCTCCGGTGGCCTTCGAGCCAATGGCAACACAGGTAGTCGTGCTCAAGCAGCTGATCTTGCGCACGTAAAGCAACCAATCCGGCAATGTACTGCGATACACCCAAGTAGAACCACCGTTCGTTGACTCATAAACCTCGAGTGGCGAGTTGGCGGCCCCGCCGCGTGGGAACGACGTCGTGAAACAGACGGTCGACGTAACACAGGTTGTTCCGTAGACGTCGGTCGATGCCAACGGGAACGTTGTCGAACTCCAACTCGAAAAATCGCTCGAGTAGTAGATGGAAATAGGCGACTCGTTGAGTATGAGGAAACAGCCATGACCGTTGGCGCAGGTAACCAGTGATGGATCGACACTGGTCGGCAGTGAAGGCGCCGCAGTCCAGGTCACTCCGCCATCAGTCGACTGCACCGTCGTGTACTGCGTTGCGAAGAAACCCGAGCCCGTCTCGGCACCACTTCGCCCTAAACAATTCGTCGAGGTGACACAGACCGCATCCTGGAAATCGGAGACAGAATTGGCAAGGACTGAGCGATGCCACGTCACGCCATAGTCAGTGGAGCTCAGAACAAAACCAACGGCACTCGCAAGTTGCGATGCCTTACTGTTGCCGGTCGCGAGGCACAGAGCACTGCCATCTGCCGCACAGGTCACGTCGAGACTGGCCAAAGTAAATGATCCCGCGGTCGACTTCGTCCAGGTCAGCCCGCCATTTCGGGACAGCAATAGCTCAGACTTTGAAGAGTACGCACTGGTCTCGTTGCCGCCGACAATGCAGTTCGTCGTCGTGGGACAATTGATTCCACCAGCCCCATAGATGGTTGGGGTGGTCAGTTTCGTCCAGGTGCCGAGCGTGGCGCCCGAAAGAGTGGCCCGCGCGAAACTCTCTTTACCAAACATTGGACCGTAGTGCGCCACACAAAATCTATTGGCCACGCAGGTAACGCCATTGAGATAATTCTTCCCAACGAGCGATGAGAGTGACACCCCCTTGGACCATGTCGCTCCGTTGTTGGCTGTAATAAACGACGCGCCTTGTTGTGTGAATGCTTCACACGTACTGCCGTAGGCGTCGCAGAAAATTTCACCAATCGTCGAAGTGGCTACCACCGAACTTGTGGAGCGAGTCCATGCCGCATGGTCGGTTGACTGCAACAGACCGGTCGACGTAGCCGCGAAGCAGGTGTCCGTTGTGCACGCAATACTCCAGGTCTCGCCGAGTGGCGGAGCGATTCGAGTGGGCGCATGCCACGAAAGCTTGGCGGTAGTAGCACTGACCGGACTCACCGCCAGACTGCTCATGCTGATTGCCAGAACACCAACTACCCGTAGAACGTTTTTCATTACGAATTCCCGATCCCTCATTTAGGTCAACTATCCCCTAAATGAACGCCAAATAACCGGGATACTTAACTCACAATGTCTACACCTCGACTATGACAGCGTCAAAAAACAGGTGAATCCTCGGTAAGACTCTGGCGATTAGCGCACTATGAGTGAAATTGGCACTGCGCTCAATGCCTTTGAAACGGGGCAATTCACCTTGGCCGTTTCAGCCGCTTCGGCGAATCCCGCAGCGTCTAGGCCTTCGGCCTCGCCACTCACCGTGAGACGGATTTCGGTGATGCCCGTACCGGGCACGAAGTCCACTTCGGCGTTCGTGGTGAGGTGCTTCACGGGGTGACCGGCCTTCGCCAATCCGCTGGAGAAGGCCATCGAAAAGCAGGAGGCGTGGGCGGCGGCAATCAACTCTTCGGGGCTGGTCTTGCCGTTGGCCTCTTCGGAACGAGCGGCCCAGGTGACGGGGTAGGTACCAAGTTCGCTGGAGTTAAGAGTGACCTCGCCCTGGCCCTCGAGGAGGGTTCCCTGCCAGGTGGTGGTTGCGCTACGAGTAGTGGCCATGAGTGACTCCTTGTTCTAGGTGTGCAGAGACGGTACCCGCAATAACCATGCGATGAATCGAAACTGTTTCGGGTTAGCGAACCTCCAGCTGGTCCGGACTATTCGCCAACGAATCCGCGCCAGCTATGCATGTACTCGATAAAGCCTTCGCTCAACCCTTCGGCCGCCAAGGTCGCCCGGGGTACGGGAAGTTCGCGCATGACGAAGTTGGGATTGGCTTGGGTCTGGAGCGGAAAGTCGTGGTTGGTAATGGCGGCGCGACCAATGGCCACCATGTCGACGCCGGCGTCCAGGCAGCGCTGGGCATCTTCAGCGCTGTAGATCTTCCCGGCCACGGCCAACTTGGTCGTTCCCCGATCGAGCTTGGTGAAGATGTCGAGCAGCACTTGGCCCTCAAACTCGGGGTCCGAAGACTCCTTAAAGACGTTCCAGAGGGACATATCGATGAAGTCGACCTGGTTGGTTGCGACCAACAGGCCAAAGACATCGACGATGTCTTGGGTCTTCATCTCGAACATCTCGGGCGACATGCGAACCGAGACGTTGAAGTCGGGTCGGCACGTGGCGCGAATGCCGGCCAAAATTTCCATGATGATCCGGGCCCGATTTTCAATCGACCCTCCATACTGGTCGGTCCGCTGATTCAGGGTGCCGTTCAAAAACTCACAGATGATGTAGTCGTGGGCGCCGTGAATCTCCACGCCGTCAAAGCCGGCCTTCTCGCAACGTTGGGCCGCGGTGATGAAGTCGGCCACCAGTTGTTCGACTTCCGCCGTCGTGAGAGCTCGAGCGCCAGTCGGCTCGTCGTCGGCTGGACACACCGGTGGTCCTTCAATCAGATCTGCTGGCGAACGTCGTCCCGCGTGGTGTAGTTGCACGATGGCCATCGAGCCGTGTTCCTTGATGCCGGCCGCCAATCGGGTGAGACCCGGCAGGTGGTCGTCACTGAAACATCCCAGCTGTCCGGCAAAGCCCTTACCGTTGGCCTGCACGTGAGAGGCACACGTCATGGTTAAACCGAAACCGCCCTGGGCGCGCATCGTCAACCAGCGGTACTCGTTATCACTCAACGTGCCGTCGACGTTGCTCTGCTGGTTCGTGAGCGGGGCCAACATAAAGCGGTTTTTGACCTTTGAGCCGTGCTGGAAAGTGACTTCGTCAAAGAGAGAGGACATGGGGACTCCTAATTCGTTCTGTTCTACCGTACTGACAAAATTGGTAACTGTTCTACTCTCGTAGTGGAGGTCAATCATGACCAAACGTTTCACTCTTTTTCTACTCGCACTCGCAGTAGCTTCCGGACTTGTCTTTTCTCTCGGGTACATAAGTCGTTCGGTACCCCCGACGACCTCGGCGGCCGTCACGACGACGACATCCGAAGAGACGCAGCCGGCCACGGCCATGTGGCCCTTCGCCCGGACGCCGTTGCGCTTTAGCGATCCCGTGACCGCGGCCTCCTCCTTCGCCGTGTCCTACCTCGGATTTTCGGCACCAGTAGTCGGCCAGTTCCAACAGGGCGATTCCCGTTCGGGCGAAGTACCGGTGCGCAGTAGTACTACTGGAGCCATCACGACGGTGCTGGTTCGCCAGCTCACCGATGACGACTCGTGGTGGGTGCTCGGGGCGGCCACGGCCAACATTCAGATAACAACGCCGTCACTGCTCACGAACCTGAAATCCCCCGCCACCTTGCGCGGGGTTAGCACGGCATTTGAGGCCCAAGTCAACGTGGAGCTTCGCGCCGATCAGTCACTGGCCGCAATTGGGACCAGCAACGTGATGGGTGGCTCCATGGGCCAACTCGCATCTTTTGAGGGTCAGATCAGTTTCACCAGGACGACCGCGCGATACGGCACCTTGTTGATGCGGACCTACTCGGCCAAGGACGGTTCCGTGCTCGAAGCCTCGGCCTTGAGGATTATGTACGCGAAGTAGCGAGCCGACTCTCTTAGGCTCTCGTCATCAACGTTTCGATAAATAACATCGCCGTCGAGTGGGTCACCACGAACGACCAACTCAGCGACCTGGTCGCCAGCCGCGATCTCAACGGCGATTACGCCATCGACACCGAGTTCACCTCGGGCCGCTGGTACAGCACGGAACTCTCGTTGGTCCAGATTGGCTGGCCCGACCGAATCGCGCTGATCGATCCCTACCTCGTTGACCTCACGCTGTTGGCCCCGCTCTTTCAAGGGGGCGGTCAGGCCCTCTTTCACGCCGCGCAAGGTGACCTCGAACTCTTAGAGATCGCCGTTGGGGTGCGCCCATCCCGACTCTTTGACACCCAGGTGGCCGGACAGCTCCTCGGATACTCCACACCCTCGTTGGCCTACATGGTGCAGAAGTATGTGGGGGTCTCACTCGATAAGACTCACCAACGGACCGACTGGACGGTCCGTCCGCTCTCCGAGCCCGTCCGTCACTACGCGGCCTCGGACGTGGCCCACTTGCACGAGTTAGTAGCCAAGGTGACGGCCGACATCGAAGCCCTCAACCGCTTGGCCTGGTTGGAGAGTGAGAACGAAGTTGTTCGCACCCAACCCTTCACCACCACTCCTCCCGAGGAACTCTGGTGGCGGCTCAGTCGAGCGACCGGTATTCCCTCGGGCCGCCAACTCGGAGCCCAGCGTCTCGCCATCTTGCGCAACGAACGAGCCCAGCGTCGCAACAAGCCGCTCTCACACATCATCACGGACGACGCCATGGTCTCACTGGCCAGCAAGCCGCCGGCCACACTGCGCGACTTTAAGAACCACAAGGGTTGCGCCAATATTCCCGAACCCTTCGCCATGGAGATCATCGATCTGCTGACCCGGGCCAAAGACGAGAGTCCCGGCGAACTGCGCCGTCTCCCCGGTGGGGCCCTCGATCCCGACCTCGAACCACTCGTCAATGTCCTCGCGGCCGTGGCCGCGCAGCGCGCCATTGACCTCACGATTGATTTCAAGATCCTGGCTACCCGCAAGGACATCACCGACTTTGTCGCCCAGCAGCCCAGTCGGGTCGATGTCGCGTGGCGCCAAGCCGTACTCGGTGACGATCTGCACGCCCTCTTGCGCGGCGAAGCTTCAATCCAGGTACGAGACCAGCGCGTCATTATTAAACGAGATGCCCCGCTCTAACGAGCTCATCACCTACGTGAAAAATGGGCGAAGTTTTACTTCGCGAAAACCTCAAAGTACCTAAAACTTCACCAAGAGATAACTCCAACTTCATACCGTAAGTACGTGGCCCACTCAGTAAATTCCTTCCCCTCGCGTTCGCTGAGTGGCGCCGCAACCTTCTTCGTGCCTCGAGGAGCAGCCCATGGTTGATCCCGATGGTCGCATTGTTGTCCTCATCGTTGAAGATGAGCCCAGCTACGTCGACGCCTTAAGCGTCGGACTCGTCGGGGAAGGTTTCGTCGTGGCGGCCGCCAGCACCATTGCCGACGCCCGCGCCCAGTTCGCCACCTTGAAACCGGACATTCTGCTGCTCGACGTCATGCTCCCCGATGGCAGCGGCATCGACTTTTGTCGCGAGCTACGAACCACGTCGGCCGTTCCGATCATCATGGTGACGGCCCGCTCCGAAGAAGTCGACGTGATTTTGGGCCTCGAGTTCGGGGCCAGTGACTACGTCACCAAGCCCTACCGTCTCCGCGAACTCATTGCCCGCATTCGGGCCGTGCTTCGCCGCAGCGGCAGCGAGCCGGCCAACGACGTGATCATGAGCATCGGTGAGTTCCGGATCGACACCATTCGCCGTTCCGTGGTGCGCGA
>WLKR01000026.1 GCA_009701115.1 Actinomycetota bacterium
GTCTCGCTCGTTTCACCCCGTTTTGACTTTGCCGCCATCGCTTCGCTCCATCCCTTCTTGAATCTCCAGCAACTGGCTGATCCCGAGCTGTTGCAAAACCACCTCGTGCCGACCTTGTGGAACTTGCACATGCAGCCACCACTGTTCAATCTGGAAGTAGGGTTGCTGCTCCATCTGCCGCACATTTTGGGGTTGTTGTTAATGCAGCTCGTCTGCGGTGCGCTCTACGTGGCGACGGGTTTGTGGACCTTCAAGACGATGACACGACTTCGTGTTGGAGCGCGAACGGCCATGATCGTCACCATTGTCCTGGTCTATCTCGATCCGGCCCAGCTCTTCTTTGCGCAAAGTGTGCTCTACGTGGGAACGGCCGCCGCCCTGGCTACGGCGAGTACATATTTCGCGGTTCGATTCGCACAGGAACCAACGACGCGCCACGCCGCCTGGTTAACCGGCACGGGAGCGGTGCTCTGCCTCTACGTCACCTCCCTGCAGCCCGTGGTCCTCGTCGCGATTCTCGCGATGGTGTGGTGGCTCTACCCAGCGGCCCGACCCGCACTGAAGAAGGGCGCGTTAGTGCCAGTCATTGTGCTGGCATCGTTCGTTTTGAAATCAACGGTGATGTTCCACACCCCCATGACCTCGACGTGGGCCGGCATGAACCTGGCTCGAGTGACCACTGATCTGGCTCCTTACGAGAGATTGGTGCGCATGACCAACTCCAATGACTTTTCGCCCTACGTCTTCGTTAAGTCGTTTTCCAAACTCGAGGTGTACGAGGAATACAACGATGGCAGGCCGTACCATCCAGATGGTGACTCGGTGCGAACGCAAGTGCTCAAGTCGACTGGGGCGATCAACTACAACAACGACGCCTACCGAGGTATTGCCGCTCGGTCAATGTCTGACGGCATTCGGTTTATTCGACACGCCCCTGGGGAATATTTCAACCACGTGATTCGCGGTTTGGCCATCTGGTCGGTTCCGTCGGAGCAGTACTTTTTATGCCCGCTGCCTCAAACGGGCGTCTTGAGCGGGTACGCCCATTTCTACGACGCCGTGATTGGTGGTCAGGTACGACCAATCCGTAGTCTCGAAGCGCAGCAGCAACTTCGTTACTCCGGCGTCGACTGGCCGTCGAGGTCACCCTTGGCCCTGTTTCTCACGCTCTCGACGATCATTGGTGGTCTGTACTTAGTCGTGCGGAGTTGGCGCCGCCGCGCCGCCAGCCTGGAGTACTTCTTGCCGTGGTTGCTCGTGGTTCAGGGCTTCGTCCTCATGAACGCCACTGACGTCGGAGAGAATCAACGATTCCGTTTTCAATTAGGCACGGTATTTATTACGTTCGGCGTCGTTGTCGTCACTGACCTGTGTCGAAGTATTCAACGCCGTTATCGCGCGTCTCACTAACCTTCAGGTACTAGTTGAAATTGAGGCGTCAATGATTGTCTTTCTGCATGGTGTTCCCGAAACCGCGACCCTGTGGGACGATCTTCGAGCGGAGTTGTCAGAACCAAGCGTGGCCCTTTCGCTCCCAGGTTTTGGCTCGCCACGTCCCGCCGGTTTCACGTCGACGAAGGACGCCTACCTCGCGTGGCTCATTGCGGAATTGGAAGCACTGGGTGCACCAGTGGACTTGGTCGGTCACGACTGGGGCGCCATCTTGGCGCTGGAAGTAGCGCGCCGACGGAGCGACCTCCTCTCCTCGTGGACGGTCGATCTCGCGAACGCACTCCACCCGAACTACATCTGGCACGGACTGGCCAGTATTTGGCAGACCCCCGAAGCGGGGGAGCAGTTCTGGACGGATCAGCTCGCCACGTCACTGGCTGAACGCTCCGGGGTCTTCCAACTCTTTGGCGTCCCCGAAGCCGGTGCCCTGAAACTGGCCGGGATGGCCGATGCACAAATGGCCGAGTGCATTTTGCGTCTGTATCGCTCGGCCACGCCGAACCCATTCGCCGATTGGGGTGGTGCCTTGACTCAGTGCCGGGCACCGGGCACCGTCCTTATTGCGGAAAGCGATGCCTTTGGCGACGCCGCTCTGGCCATTGAAGTCGCTGAGGTGCTCGGTGCTCACGTGCAGCACCTGGCCAACCGGGGCCACTGGTGGGCGCTGGAAGATCCCACGGGAAGCGCCACGATGATTAGTCAAACTGTGGCGGCCATGCGCGGAACGAAGCGGTCATGAGAGTCCTCGTCAACGGTGTCCGTATTTACTTTGAGGTCGTCGGCGAGAAGCTGGCTCTCATCGATGGAGCCATCGTGGAAAAGCCCACGCTCCTCGTTCTTCATGGGGGCCCGGGCTTCGACCACCACGGCATGCGGGGCTTTTACGACCGCTTCGCCGATGCGGCCCAAGTGATTTATCTCGACCACCGAGGGAATGGCCGGAGCGAGCGTGGCCCGCTGGAATCCTTGAACCTCGTTCAGTGGGGGCAAGACATCAAGGCCTTCTGCGAGGCCCTCGATATTGAAAAGCCCATTGTGTTGGGCCATTCCTTCGGGGGCTTTGTGGCCGAGTCCTATATGACCCAGTTCCCCGAGCATCCCGGAGCCATCGTCCTTTCCTGCACCCAGGGGCGGAGCGATCCGGGTGAGGCGAGTTACGCCGTCTATCGCCGACTCGGCGGCTCCGAAGTCGAAGCGGCCGCCCGAGCATTCTTCACTAACCAGAACTTCGAAAACATGTTGGAATTCCAGCGCCTCTGCCGGCCCCACTACAACCAGAGTGATTCGACGCCTTGGCCTCTGCGCGCTGGCATCTTTACCCCCGAAACCCTGGTTTATTTCTGGCGTGAGGGTGTCGGTCCCTATGAGGGTGCTTGGCGGGACTTTAATTTCCTTCCCCAGTTCGACAAGGTTGTCTGTCCGGTCCTCGTGCTCGGAGGCGAGGACGACCCCGCCTGTCCGATTGAGTTTCAAGAGGAAATTCTCGCAATGCTGCCCCAGGGTCTTGGCGAGTTCCATCGTTTCGAGAACTGTGGTCACGGAACACACGTAGATCACCCCGAAAGAACTGAAGCAATCATTCGAAAATTTCTCGTACCGACGCCGTAGTGGCGGGCATTGTCTCTCGGCCCCGGTTGCCCGGAGTTCCCCTAGTCTCCCTAAGAAAACGCAACACTCTCGAGGAGCTCTATGACGTCCGTCTTTCTTTCTGGTGCCAGTGGTTACATCGGCAAACACATCACCCTGCAACTGTTAAACGAGGGCTACACCGTTCGGGCTTCAGTGCGCTCAACGGCCAAGAGCAACGAGGTCATCGCCGCCGTTACGCCGCACCTCGTTGACCCTGCCGCGATCAACGCCCTGTCATTTGTCGAGCTTGACCTTCTCAGTGATGATGGTTGGACGGAAGCCCTCCAGGGAATTGACGTCTTGATGCACACGGCCTCACCGTTCACGATTGACAAGGTGAAGGATGAGAACGTCCTCATCCGCCCGGCGGTAGACGGAACGCTCCGCGCCCTTCGCGCCGCTCACGCCGCTGGTGTGAAGCGCGTCATCTTGACGTCCTCGGTTGCCGCCATCGAAGGTGTCGAACTGGGCCAGGGCGCCACGGCCCACGATGAGACCAACTGGACGGATGTCTCGTCGCCCCTTGGTCGTGATCCCTACACCAAGTCCAAAACGCTCGCCGAACGGGCTGCGTGGGACTACATCGCCAATGAGGCACCCGAGATTGCGTTGACCACCATCAACCCCGTCATGGTCTTAGGTGCGCCGCTCGACCGGAACTACGGAGCTTCCGTGAGCGTGCTCGAGCGCGTCTTAAGCGCTAAAGACCCCGCGATGCCCGACATCGCCTTCTCCATCGTTGATGTGCAAGACGTGGCGATGATGCACGTAAACAGCATCGGCATGGAGGAAGCCAAGGGCCAGCGCTACATCGCGGCTTCCGACACCATGACGTTTGTTGACATTGCCAAGGTTCTCAAGCGGACATTCCCGAATAAGAAAATTGTTACGCGACAGGCCCCGAAGTTCCTCATGCTGCTGCTGGCACTCTTTGATGCTCAAATCAGGTCAATTGTTCCAAGGTTGGGCAAACCACTTCGGATCAATTCCAAGAAGGCACAGTCAGCGTTTAGTTTCAGTTTCATTGGCGTCGAACAATCAATTGTCGAAACGGCAACCTTCTTGATGGCGGAGACCGGTAAATAGTCGACGGCCCGGTCTCGCTAACGGGGCTGTTCGCCAACGATGCTCGCCCGCTCCATGACGCGTCGTTGGGGCCAGTAGTCACTGAGGGCGAAGTGTTGCACCGCGCGGTTATCCCAGAAGGCGACCGAATGGGGTGCCCACTGGAAGCGGCACTGGTACTCGAGGACGTTGGCTTGTGAGCTTAAGAAGTCAATGAGGTCGTGGCTCTCGGCCGGACTTAATCCAACAATGGACTCCGTGAACGCTCGGTTGACGTAGATCAACTTCCTGCCCGTCTCGCCGTGAGTGCGAACGACTGGCTGGACCGTTGGAAGGTACTTCTCGTGCATGGCTGCCCGACCGGCATCATCGAGTGTGTGACCGAAGGCTTTCGTGAAGTCGTTGACGGCCTTTAGATCGGCAATCTGATCCTTCATCTTCTGGCTGAGACCTTCGTAGGCGGCGTACATGTCGCAGAAGGAGGTGTCGCCTCCGATTGGTGGAATTTCAATGGCGTGGAGCACGGCCGCGGCGGAGGGGAGTGCCCGCCACGGAACATCGGAGTGCCACACATTCTCGAAGCCACCGACCGTGGCTTCTTTTTCAAAGCGCACCAGTTCGGGCTGACTGGTGTTGGCGGGAATAAAGGGGTGAGTCTCGAGATCTCCAAATCGACGGGCAAACGCAACATGCTCGACTGGGGTCAAGGGCTGGTCACGGAAGAAAATGACTTTGAAGTCCAGCAAGCAGCGGCGCAACTCGGCCACGAGCTCATCGCTGATGGGCTTGGTGATGTCGACACCATCAACAATGCCACCAATGGTCGCACCTAATTGCTTGACGGTGAAGCCGGAGTAGGTCAGAGTGCTGAGGCGCTCCCGCTCTTCGGCCAAGTGCGTCACTGGGCCAACCATGACTTTGAACGGCTGCAACTTGACTCTCTGGGGCTTCACTATGGCGGCTGGGTCAATGATGGAAGTCACTGGATTCTCCTGCTGGGATGTCGGGCGGTCGTCCGCCTCTGAGAGTTGTTGGTTAAAAGCCTATTAGCCACCGCCCCACCAGCCCTCCTGGGAGTATTGAGTAAGGCTTACGCGCCATGAACGAGGCGACCTTCACCCGACACTTGCGCTCGATTACCGAGGCGCGGATCTCACTACAAGAAGCCATGGCGACCCTCCAGCTCGGCGACTTTGATTTGGAGGCGACGCTCGCCAAAGCCCAGCGAATCTTCTCTGACCTACGAAGCAGTTGGAACCGCCTTGACCCCATGGCGCGACAGCGGTTTCTCCGAATCTTGCTACCCGATGGCATCCGCTACGAAAATGGGGTAGTTGGAACCGCCGAAAGGCTAGATGCGATAAGGGGAATCCTCGCCTACGAGGAGGAGAAATTGCAATTGGTACTCCCAACGGGATTCGAACCCGTGCTGCCGCCGTGAAAGGGCGGTGTCCTAGGCCGCTAGACGATGGGAGCCAGAACTTTTCTCAGCCGAAGCCAAGGCTTACACCTTAGTTCGTTGTCGGGCTGAGAGGATTTGAACCTCCGACCTCTGCGTCCCGAACGCAGCGCGCTAACCAAACTGCGCTACAGCCCGCTGGCGGGTTCCCCCAGCGTGGCTCAATATTACTCGGGCTTTTTCTGAGATTTCTGGGCCGCTTCGACCATCTCTGGGGGGACGCCATCGGGGTACTCTTCGCCAATAATCTCAAGAATTCGTCGCTTTTCGACCTGGTAAACGCGGAGAACCCAGTTCTCGTGAACCACCATTACGCCCTCTTGAGGGAAGAAGCCCAGCTGATCGATGATGTAGCCACCGATGGTGACGTACTCACCTTCAGGAATGGGACAGCCAGCAACTTCGGCGACCTTGTCAATGTGCGCCTGACCCTGAATCAGCCAGCGCAGTTCGGTGATCTTGGCGACATCTTCTTCTTCGTCCTCGTCGAACTCGTCACCGAGGTCACCCACGAGGGGCTCCAGGAGGTCTCGAGTGGAAACGACACCGGCAACGCCTCCGTGTTCGTCCATGACGATGGCGAAGGTTCGGTGCTGCTGCCGCATTTCTTCCAACGCCTCAAAGACAGCTAGCGACTCAGTCAGTCGCAACGGTTCGCGAATCTTTCGTTCGATCTCACGTTCGTCCGGAAGCGAGACGCCAATGGCGCGTCGGCGATTGGAGCTTCGAAAGAGGTCGTTGACAAAGAGAACGCCATCGACGTCGTCGAGGTCTTCGGTAACCACGGGAAAGCAGCTATGTCCGGAGTCACGTACGGCTTCGGCCACCTGCTCGGGGGTCACGGGGTGGGTGAGAAAGACCACGTCAACGCGAGGGGTCATGACGTCGCGAAGTTCCAATTCGGCTAAGTCGTGCACCCGACGGATGATGTCCTTTTCGAATTCACTAACCACACGGTCTTCGTGGCGAGGGCGAAATCGAGCTAAGAGTCCGGAGGCTTTGGAGCCGGGATGGTGAGTGTCGTTCATTGAGGCGTCGGAGCGGCGACGCGGACGGTGGCGGGGCGCCACGCGTCATCCTCGTACCCTTCGCCGCGAAGCAACGCGCGGACGGCGCGACGAACGCGCAGCGGGTCAAGGGGCTTTACGACGAATCCTTCGGCACCGCTACGGCGGGCCAAGAAGACGTCGGGACGACGGTCGAGGAGCATTAAGACGGGCACGTGTGGTGCGGCGCCATAGGACTCCTCGTGTCGCAGGTCAAGACAGATAGCCATGGCACCCATGGCGCCAATCTGGAGGTCCAAGATGGCCAGGTCAATTGGCTGGGCGGCCACGGCGGCACGCACCGCAGGACCGGTCGCTACTTCGAGAATTTCGAGATCAGGACCTTCGAGCATGCTGCGAAGTTCCTGGCGCAGTGAAACGAGATCACTCGCAATAAGGACGGTTGCCACGGGGTAATCGTAGCGTGAAACCTCACTTGGGTGCTCCTGAGATTGCCAGGGCCTAGATGGCGAAATCTTTCACATGATTGGATTTGCCACCGGCGAACCGACCTCGTTAGCCTGCCTTCTCTTATCTGAACTGGGGGGTTCGTAGTGGCAATGCCTAACGCTGAGTGGATGGAACTTGGGGCCTGTCGGGCAGCGAATGCCCGCCTCTTTTTTGCCCCCGAGGAGAAAGAGCCCCGGGAGCTGCGCTTTGAGCGGGAGCGTCAAGCCAAGGCCGTCTGTGCCGACTGTGTAGTCAAAGACGAGTGTCTCGCCTACGCCCTTCGTAATAGAGAGCGCATCGGCGTCTGGGGCGGTTTGACCGAAGTTGAGCGGGGCGCTCGCTTCTAATTCGAACGTCGGAAGAGTTCGCTACTCCACGTCCTTGAGACGACAATGAGAAGAGCGAACGTCACGACGTGCACTCCGGTGCACCACAGGCAGATGTGATCAATAATCAAGAGTTCGGCGGCAATGAGCCACAGGACAAAGCCCATTCCCGATAGCAGGGAGGCGGCCCGGATGCGGTCGAGCAGTAGTGAGTTTCGACGCCAGACCCACGGGCTGTTGATAACGACCATGGCGAGGAAGAAGGCCAGGCCGAGATTGGAAACGGGCAGACCGAGAAACTTCGATTGGGCCGACGTTGTAACGGTCGCGCAGTTGATGAGACCCTGATCGGGGCAGGCGAAGAACGTGACCCCCTTGTAGTGCGCGATCGTCAGGTACGTCGAAATGGCGACACCTACGATGCTCAAGACGAAACTGGCCCAGACGATGCCTTTAGGGGTGCTGGGTGTTTCGTTATCCACTAGAGGTGAAGCGCCTTCTTCGCAGCCAGCACGCCCTTGGAGTTGCAGACGTTGCTCGGCTGCTGCTTGGTCTGTGAACAGATAGCTGCCGAAACCATGTTGGACGAAGCAATAATGCTGCGTGAAATTGGATTCGTCGTGTCCGTCAGGTTCCTCGCGATGTCGTCACGGGTTTGGCCCTGGAATGAGCTTGGCGAGATTGACGATCCGGCCCACATGATGCGATTGCCAATCGTGAAGAAGGGAATGGATCCGGCGTACTGCTCACTCATGGTGGGGAAGTACTTCGGCGTGTCGTACTTGGTGACCAGGGCCAGCTGTGCGGCGGTGGGCTTTTGCAAGATGGTGTAGTCGTTCCCGGCAGCATTGATCTGGTTGGACTTCTCTTCAACGGTCTGCACCACGATGTAGGGCGAGGAGAACGTCGCCTTTTGGAACGTAAGGGTCGGCGTGTTGGGGTAGACGTCGCGACTAGCCGATGTCGTGTTGCCGAGGCTGGCCCAGGTGCCAAAACGGCTCAACGCGACGATGGTCGGCCAGCGTTGGGCGGCGCAGAAGGGGCAGTACTCCGCCCCGTAGTAGAGGACGCCGGGCAGCATCTTGCCGGTCGTGGGGTCCTTGAAGAGCAGCTGGGGCTCGTTGAGGTGAACCTGCGGGGCCGTTACGAGCATCACGGGGGAGTCGATTCCCACCGTGTCAAAGACGGAACTTGGCACGGTGGTCAAGTCTGTAGTTATTGAAGACGACGTGGCTTCAAAGCCACCGTTAGAGGTGTTAGAGCCACCCGTGGTCATCTTGACCACGACGAGGACCGCGATAATCAAGACCACGACGCCTACGGCGATCCAAGTCACGAGACCGGCGGGACGGCCGGACTGGTTAGCCGGTTTGCGGTTTGCTAGGGCGATATTCGCGTTCTTGGGGGTGGGCTTAGCCACGGTGACCTCCGGAGGGTTTACGTGTTCTTTAGCGTACCTTGTGACCCCCTGTCAGATGGGCGCGGGGGTAGGAATCACCTAAAGCGTGCGGTACGCTTCGCCCAATGTCCAATGTCATGGAGCCCCGTCCCGCCGCCACCGTCATGCTGGTTCGTGACGGTGATGTGGGCTTCGAAGTCTTGATGTTGAAGCGCAATTTGAAGTCGGACTTCGTGGGCGGGGCCTACGTCTTTCCCGGCGGTGGTGTTGATGCCCTTGACGCTTCGCCTGGCGCAGAAGTCCTCGTGGAGGGCCTCATCGACGCCGAGGCCTCTTCCCGTCTTTCTCTTTCGTCTGGTGGTCTCGCGTACTACGTGGCCTGCCTCCGCGAACTCTTTGAAGAGGCCGGACTCCTGCTCGCTCGCGGTGCCAACGGCGAGTACGTGCGCTTTGACAATCCCGACGTTCACGAGCGGTTTGCGACCCATCGTCGCGCCGTCAATGGGAGTGAGCGCCGCTTTCTTGACATCGTGGCCGAAGAGGAGCTTCGTCTCGATCTCACGGCCCTGGAGTACTACGCCCACTGGGTCACCCCGGTGGGCCCGCCCCGTCGCTACGACACGCGGTTCTTTGTGGCACTCGCCCCGCAGTACCAAGTGGCCGCCCACGACGCCGGTGAGACGATTGCTGACGAGTGGGTGCGTCCGAATGATGCGCTGGAACGTCATCACGCCGGCGAACTTGAGATGATCTTTCCGACTATTCGTAATCTTGAAGCGATCGCCGATCTGCCGCACGCCGCCGCCGTCTTAGAGCACGCCCGACAAAAGCAAGAGATTCTCCGTATCGAGCCAAAGTTTCTCACCGTGGATGGCGAAGTCACCATCGTGATGCCGGGTGACCCGGGGTGGACCAACTAGTTCTGCGCTACGGCAGCGTCGAGGTCTTTCATCATGCGCGCCGTACAGCCAGTCATACCGGCCGGAGGTGCAATCTCGGAGCTGAGCAGTTCGGCGAGGTCCTGGAAAATCTCTGCGGCCATCGTGTCACTCGAAACGGCCGGCGCTCCGGCGTCGCCACCGGCGGCGATATGGGCCCGCAGCGGAATGCTCGCGAGCAGTGGGGTTGAGAGTTCTTCGGCGAGGGCGATGCCACCACCACGACCAAAGACGTCGTGCTCTTGGCCACACTCACAGCTAAAGGGAGCCATGTTCTCAACGATGCCGAGGACGCGCACGTTGGACCTACGAGCAAAGTCGGCCATACGAGCGGCCACACGCTGAGCGGCCATCGCGGGAGTCGTCACGATGATGTGTCCCATGTGTGGGAGTAGGCGGGCGAGGGTCATCGAGATGTCACCAGTGCCGGGCGGCGTGTCGATGATGAAGTAGTCGACCCCACTCCAGTTGGCATCTTCGATGAACTGTTGGACGGCCTTTTGCACAATGAGGCCCCGCCAAAGCAGGGCCTTCTCTTCTTCAGCGAGAAAGCCCATAGAGAGCAAGCGCAGTGATCCGGTGCCGAAACTCTTTTCGAGGGGCTGCATTTTTCCGTCGCGCGCCGTGACGTCTCCGGCCATGCCGAGGAGGCGCGGGAGGGAGAAGCCCCAGATGTCCGCATCCAGCACGCCGACGGTGAAACCACGTTCGGCGAGGGCGACGGCGAGGTTGGCCGTGACGGAAGACTTCCCGACACCGCCCTTGCCGGAAGAGATGGCGATGACGGGAGTCGTGCGCGGGATGGTGGTGGTCGGAGCACTCTCCTGGGCCAAACGCCGGGCCGTGTCCATGAGAAGGGCCTTGGCTGAGGGGGACATGGTGCCAAGGACGATGGAGACTGAGGAGATGCCCTCGA